>JACRBR010000195.1 GCA_016213125.1 Chloroflexota bacterium
GCGTCTGCTCATTCCTAACGGCCTCGCCGTCGGCGTCGGCTATGCCGGCTTCATCGTCGATACCGCCTTTGCGTCCGGCGCCCGCGAGGACGCCGCGCTTCCCGCCATCCAGAACGCCTGGCTCCTCGCCGGCCTCCCCATCGCGCTGCTCGGTCAGGCCGTGGGTCAGGCGGCCTTCCCGCGCCTCGCCGCCCGCGCCGAGGAACGCGACTGGCGTGGAATGCGCGCGGTGCTGGTCGGCGCGCTCGCTGCCGCGCTCGCCCTCGCCGTTCCGGCCCTGTTGTCGATGCTCTTCCTCGGCCGCACAGTTGTCCGCGTCCTCTTCGAACACGGCGAGTTCGGTCCCGGCGCCGGGGACGTCACCTACGACGTCCTCTTCGCCTACGCCGTCGCCCTCCCCGCCTATGTGGCCACCGAGGTCGTCACCCGCGGCCTCATCGCCATGCGCGATACACGCACGCCGCTCCTCACGAACGCCGTCCAGCTCGCGGGTCGCGTGCTCATCATTGCGCTCCTGCTCGACGGGAGCGGCGTCGTTGCCATCCCCATCGCCTTCGCCGTCACCGCAACTGTTGAGACGTTCTTGCTGTCCGCCGTTCTCGCCATGAAGCTGCGGTCGCGCCTGTCAGCGTCACCGGCCGCTGCGTACGCGTAGGCCGTCACGCGTCCGGCGCGCTCCTGTCGGCGGTGAGGTCCGCCTCGTACGCGCCCCAGAACTCGCGTGGCAACAGCAGCCCGATCTCGACCATCACCTGGCGCGCCAGGCGCCGATCCTCCTCCCCGGCCGGCAGCTCGTGCGTCGCGCGCGTCACCCGGAAGGCGGGCCCGAAACGCGCGTGCAGCGTGCCTGCGTCGTCCTCCCATAACCCGGCGGGCAACAGCGGCTCCCGCCGCGACGCCATGCCCAAGAACCGGCCAACGCCCTCCTGCGGTTCGATCAGCCGCCCGCTCGACTCGAGCCCTTCAGGGGTGATCGCGATCGGTCCCGCGTCCAAGGCGCGCAGCAGCTCACGCAGCGCCGATGCCCGCCCCAGCCGCAACTCCTCCCGCCGCGGCATGACGACGAACCCGTACACCAGCGATACTCGCCGGAAGAGCCATCGAATTAGCCGCATTGGGATCGGTATGGGGCCCGCGCGTAGCCCCAGGTATTCGCTCGTGAACGTCCAGCGGATTTCAGGCAGGCCCGGCCGCCGCTCCGCGATTGCGGTCGAGGCCACCATCGCGCAGTGAAACGGCCGCAGGCCCCGTCGCGAGTAGTGGTTCATCACCAGCACGAAGTTGCCGCTCTCGGGGATGTGTTCGATGCCCTCGATCCGTCGCGGGCATGCCCGGTTCGCTTCCAGCACGATCCGGCTGTCGCGCACGAAGGACCGCGAGCGGCCAAGCACCAACGAAACCGCGAGCCCCGGCAGACGCCACATCGGCACGCTGTACATCGGCCGTCTGGCAGGGGGCGTGCCGTTTGAAGCCGTCATACACAGTCCGTCGTTCATACGGTCCAGGGCGACGGGCATACGTCGCTACCAGTCGGGCACGTTCTCTTCCATGTCCGTCGTGAACGTCAGCCGCCGCTCGTTCTCGCCGTCCCGGTCCATCAGGTACAGCTCCGTGTTGCCGTCGCGGCGCGAGAGGAACACGAACCGCGTATCGTCCGGCGAGGTGTTGCTATAGTCGTCGAAGCTCGGATCGCTCGTCAGCCGCACGTCGTCACCGATGTCGGCGTGCCCGTCGAACGGCTGGTCGCGGGCGAACAGGTCCGTGTTCGTCGAGTCGCCGGGCGCCGCGGATGCGTATGTCAGCGTCTTCCCGTCGCGTGTGAAGTGCGGGCACACGTCGGCAGAGGGAGTCGACACGATCGTCTTCACTGACTGCGTCTCGATGTCCACCGCGTAGATGTCGATGTCGTTCCGGTCCTGTTCGATCGCGGCGAAGTACACCTGCTCGCCGTCGCGCGTCCAGGCCGGGAACTCGGAGAACTTGTACGGCCCTGCGATGTGCCTCGAGTGTCCGCCGTCCGCGTCCATCAGCGCGAGGTAGCTGCCGTCGTCCTCGACGATCTCCACGTACACGATCTGCTTCATGTCCGGCGAGTACTTCGGGCTCCACTGGTCGAGGTCGGGCGCCGTCGTAAGCCGCCGCGGATCGGAACCATCCGGTGCGATGGTGTAGATGTTGCGCTTCGGCCGCGTGTCCTTGTTCGAGACGTAGATGATGCGAGAACGGTCGGGCGCCCATGCCGGGTGTCCGCTGACCGCCTCATCGAACGTCAGCTGCTTCAGCTCGCCCGTGTCCGCGTCGACCGTCCAGACGTTCGTCGTCTGGCCCTGCCGCGCCTCGTACACGATGGGCGCACGTTCAGCAGTACCGCCGTCGCCGTTGCCATCACTGCCGCTGCACCCGGTAGCGACCACCACCGCCGCACCCAGGGCCGCCACCGCCACCAGCTTGCCCGCCAACCGCGTCATGCGTGCCTCACTGTGATCGGCAGCCGTCCACCGCCGACCAACGACTGACGACCAGCGCCCGTCTTCACATCTTGTCCGGCGTGCTCATACCCATCAGCGTCAGCGCCCGCGCCAGCACGATGCGCGCCGCCTCGCACAGCCGCAGCCGCGCCTTCGAGAGCGGCATCTGCTCATCGTCCAGCACCCGGCACTCCGTGTAGAACTGGTGGAACGCCGTCGCCAGCTCCTGCGCGTAGTGCGGCAGATGGTGCGGCTCCGAGCGCTCAGCCATGAGCTGCACGAGCTCCGGGAGCTGCAGCATCTTGCGGACCAGGTCCTGCTCCATCGGGTGCGACAGCAGCGACACGTCCGCGCCCTCCGACGAGAAGCCGCGGTCACCCGCGTTTGCGATGATCCCGGCGATCCGCGCGTGCGCGTACTGCACGTAGTACACCGGGTTCTCCGATGACTGCCGCTTCGCCAGCTCCAGGTCGAACTCCATCTGGCTGTCCGCCGACCGCGACAGGAAGAAGAAGCGCGCCGCATCCTCCCCGACCTCGTCCACGATGTCCCGGATCAGCACGATGTTCCCGGAGCGCTTCGAAAGCCGCACCAGCTCCTCGCCCCGCCGGAAGCTCACGAGCTGGTAGATCAAGATCTCCAGCCGCGCCGGTTCCACGCCCAGCGCCTGCACGGCGGCTTTCAGCCTTGAGACATGCCCCTGGTGGTCCGCCCCCCAGACGTTCAGCACCCGGTCAAACCCGCGCGTGTGGAACTTCTCGTAGTGATACGCGATGTCCGACGCGAAGTACGTCGGCCGCCCCGTGCTCCGGATGACGACGTTGTCCTTGTCCTCCCCCAGCTCGCTCGACGCGAACCACAGCGCCCCCTCTTTCTCGACGAGGAACCCCTGCTCCCGCATCCGCGCCATGGCCGTGTCGTAGACGCTCGGGCCGTCAGCCGAGTCGTACAGGGATCGCTCCCGGAACCAGACGTCGTAGTGCACGCCGAGCCGCTGCAGGTCGGCGCGGATCCCCTCGACGATCATCTCCACCCCGCGCAGCACCATCGCCGGCGGCGGCTCGTCGATCGTCGCGTAGTCGTAGGCATCGCCGCTCTCCGCCCGGATGCGCTTCGCGATGTCGATCATGTATTCGCCGGGGTAGCCGTCGGCCGGGATCTCCACGCTCTTCCCCAGCAACTGCTGGTATCGCGCGACCAGCGTCCGCCCGAACACCTCGGTCTGCGTGCCCGCGTCGTTCACCAGGTACTCGCGCTCGACGTGATAGCCCGCGGCCTCCAGCACCGACGCCAGCACGCTGCCGATCGCCGCGCCGCGCCCGTTGCCCGCCGTGAGCGGACCGGTGGGGTTCGCGCTCACGAACTCAACCTGCACCCGCTTGCCGTTCCCGATCGGCACGTTGCCGAAGTCCGCGCCCGCAGCCAGGATCGCGTCCACCTGCCGCGCCAGCCACGGCTCCGAGAGCCGGAAGTTCACGAAGCCGGGCGGGGCCGCCTCCGCCGCCCTCAACATCTCCGTCACCGGAATCCGCGATGCGATCGTCTTTGCCAGGTCCAGCGGGTTGGCGCGCGCCGCCCGCGCCAGCCGCAGCGGCAGGTTCGTCGCGTAGTCGCCGTGCTCCGGACGTGCCGGCGTCTCGATCACGATCTCGGGTAGCGGCACCTGCGGCAAATCGCCCGACGCCATCGCAGCGGTCGTGGCCGCCTCGATCATGCCCTCAAGGTCGTTGCGGATTGTCATGGGCGGTCAAATGGAAACGCGCGCTGCCGGATGAGTTGCAGGACCTCCTCCACGGCGGCACGCGCATGGTCCACTACCGCCGGAGGGTACCCCATGGCCTCACTGTGCGCGAGAAACTCGTCCTCGTCCAGCACCCGGGCTTCCTCGTCTGTGTACCAGGCCACATCCAGGTCCAGGTCGACGTACGAGAACGCCGCTCCGTCGAATTCCACCGGCGTCGCGATGTTCACGTAGTACCAGATCCGCCCGTCCCGCTGCACCCGGGAGACGTTGTAGTGCCGATCGTCCCAGAGGTAGGTGTCCGCATGCCACTCCAGCTTCCACGGGCGTGGCTCTTCGCCCAACCGCGGCGGCGAAAGCACCGTGTCGCCCGGACGCTGCGCCAGCACGTAGAGCGGCCCCTTGTTCGCCACGAACCACGCCGGCCACCGCGCCCGCAACGAGCCGTCGTACTTGCGAATGTCGATCGGCGTCTCCCGCCCGATCAGATCGTCGTACACGCCCTCAATCGTACTTCAACAGGATCCGCAAGGTGACTGTCGTAGGGGCGAGGCACTGCCTCGCCCTGCGGTTGCACGACCATCGCCCCTGCGGCAGGACCCACCAGAACCCGAAGGGCGAAGGGGCCGTCCACGGCCCCTTCAATCGCTGCTGGTTGGCGCGCCTACCCCCTACTGGGTCACCCCGCTGGGCGCGTCCGTCGACTTCTTCGCCGCCTGCTGCTTCTCGAACAGGTCGTTGTTCAGGTATGCAAACACGCCGTCCGGGTTTTCGCTCGTCTCCGGCGTCACCCACACGTGCATCATCCAGCGCAGGTCCGCCGTGAACCGTCCGCCCTTTGCGACGCAGCTCGCTTCCGTCTCTCCTTCGCTCGCCCCACTGAACCCCACCAGGCACAACCCCGTGTGCGCGTGCCACAGGTCCAGGTTGCTCGCGAACCCCGCCGGCTCCGCCTCGCGTGTCACGCCGCCGATCCCCGGGACCTGCAGGAACCACACCCCGACCAGCTTCTCCGGACCGCCGTCGATCTTGCTGAACAGCAGCCCTTCCGGCTTCGTCGGGTCGAACTTCCCATCCCGCACGTACTCGAAGTTCAGGTAGTGCTGCCCCATGAACGGGACGTCGCTCGTCGTGTTCACATACCCCGCCGCCGCGGCCTTTTCCGGCGTGTTGAGCTGTTCCGCGACCGCGTGAGCCTGCTTGATCTGCTCCCGCATCGCCGGCAGATCGGCCTTCGTCACCGTCCCTTCGGGGAACAGCGGCAGCAGCTCATCGTCCGATAGCGTCTCCATCTGCGTGAACGTCGGCTGCTTGCCGTGGTCGTGTTCGCCACCGTTCGCTTCGCCGTTGCTCCCCTGCGTCAGCGCGCCCTCGACTTTCTCGGGATCGCTTCCTCCCGAGCCGCCGGGGTCGCCGCCGCGGATGATTCCTTCGTCCTGCAACGCGGCGGCCACGCCTGCGTCGCCCGCAGCGTCAGTGTGAGTGTGGTCGCTCGCGACGGCGTTCGCGTCGTCGTGGCTGTGGCCTACCGTCACGCCCGTCGCCCCGATGTACGTCACCGATGCGATGGACACCGTCACCAGCACTACCCATGCCACCGTCACCGGCACCGCGCGACGTATCGCCCCTTCGGCCGTCCGCGCGCCCTTCATCGCTGCGATGCTGAACCCCGCCAGCACTGCCGCCGACGTCACCGCGAGTCCGATCCCGGCAACAAGATGGCCCGGGTTCCCCAGGCTCAGCAGCGTCTCTTCCGAGGCCCCGTTGTTGTGCCGCCATGCGTCGACCGCCAGGCCGATGAACACCACCAGCATGCCCGCGACCGCGGCCGCGAACCACGTCACGGACTCTGTCAGCCACGCCAGGTTTGCGCGCGTATCACCGCGCGCGCGCGCTCCTGCGTCTGCGTACCGATCGATACTGGCCATGGTTCCCGCTCCTTCCCTGGCCCCCGTTACCCCGAGGCCTTCCCCGTGTGAACTACACCGCGCTCTCAGAGCGCGCGCGCTCGGCGGGCGCGCTACCGGTATCGGTTTCCTCAGCTTCCCCGGCCAGAGGCGTGAAATACGCCACCAGCATGTCGCCGCACGCGTCCCGGTACTTCTCCCAGTCCCGACCATCGTTCAGCACGAACGCCTGGTACACCGTCATCGAGACCGCACCCACCGTGAGTTTCGTCATGATAGTGGCGTCTCCCTTGCGCACCACCCCGTTCCCCATCGCGTTGGTGATCACCTCCGCCATCGGGAGCGCGCGCTTCTCGTTGGCGTCGCGCATCCGTCGGGTCGCCGCGCTGTCCGGGTCCGTGTTCAGCACCACCAGCCGCACCAGGTCCCGGTTCGCCGCGCACGCCTCGAACACCTGGCCCACCCGCACCCGCACGGCCTGGTCCAGCGATGCTGACGTCGGCACGTCCGTCAGCGCATGCGCGATGAGCTGGTTGAACTGCTCGCTGAGCGCCGCGAACACATCCTCCTTCGACGCGAAGTAGAGGTAGATCGTTCCCAGCGCGATCCCCGCCTCCTCCGCGATGTCCGCGATCGTCGTCCCCCGGAAGCCCTGCCGGGAGAACACGGTGCGCGCGGCCGCCAGTATCTCTTCGCGCCGGGCGGTGCGAGCGGATTCGCTGCGGGTCTTGCGTTCGGCGAGGGGTCGGGACATCGAAGCTCCTTGGAACTGAACCACGTTCATTCTCATGCCGCTGGGGCACCCTGTCAACGGCAACGCGTGCGAATTTCGTAAAACCCCACCGCCACAACGCAAAGGGGGGCGCGCGTAACGTGCCCCCCTTTTCTATCGATACGCAGGACCTAGTCCTGCTGGAACGGCGGCCTGGGCGGGCCGGGAGGGCCCTCGTCCCGGTTCGGTCGGTTGCGCAGTCCGCCGTCCGCGCTGCGCTCCGGTCCGCGGCTGGTGCCGCCTCCCGAGCCGCTGCGCCGGTCGAACCCGCCCCCGCCACGGGGACGCTCGCCGCCACCGTTGCCGCCGCGAGGTCCGCGATCGCCGTAGCCGCCGCCACCACCGCCGCCGCCTCGGCCGCCGCGGTCGAACCCGCCACCGCCGCGGCCACCACGGTCACCGCCGCCGCCCCGCGGGCCGCCACGGTCACCGCCGCCGCTGCGATTGCCGCGCGCCTCGCGCTGGCGCTCCACGGCTGCCGTTGGTCCCTGTTCACCCGCCAGCACGGCGCGCCGGGAGAGGTTGACGCGCCCCATGCTGTCGATTTCCGTCACCATGACCTCGATCTCTTCGCCCACCGAGAGCGCCTCTTCGACAGAGGGCACGCGTTCGGTGGAGATCTCCGAGATCGGCACCAGTCCGTCCTTCCCCGGGGCGATCTCAACGAACGCGCCGAAGTTCATCAGCCGGGCCACCCGGCCGTTGTACACCGAGCCGACCTCCACGTCCTTCGTCATCGCCTCGATGATGCTGATCGCCCGCTGCGCCGATTCGCCGTCCGTCGCGCCGACGAACACCGAACCGTCGTCCTCGATGTCGATCGTGCAGCCCGTCTCCTCGATGATCGACCGGATGACCTTCCCGCCCGGACCGATGACCGTACCGATCTTCGACGGGTCGATCTGCAGCCTGTACATGCGGGGCGCGTACGGTGACATCTCCTCGCGCGGCGCGTCCAGCACCTTCAGCATCTCACCCATGATGTGCATCCGGCCGTCACGCGCCTGCGCGACCGCTGCCTTCATCACCTCCATGGGGATGCCCTGGATCTTGATGTCCATCTGCAGCGCAGTGATGCCCTCTTCCGTCCCCGCGACCTTGAAGTCCATGTCGCCCATGGCATCTTCCAGGCCCGCGATGTCCGTCAGCACCTTGTAGTTGCCGTCCTCACCCATGATCAGCCCCATCGCCACGCCCGATACCGGCGCCTTGATCGGCACACCGGCGTCCATCAGCGACAGCGTGCTGCCACAGGCCGACCCCATCGACGTGCTCCCGTTGCTGGAAAGCACGTCCGAGACCACGCGGATCGTGTACGGGAAGTCGTCCGACTCCGGCAGCACCGGCAGGATGGCCCGCTCCGCCAGCGCCCCGTGGCCGATCTCCCGCCGCCCCGCCCCGCCCATGCGTCCCGTCTCTCCGACGGAGTACGGCGGGAAGTTGTAGTGATGGAGGTACCGCTTGCTGGCGATGGGCGAGAGCGTGTCCAGCCGTTGCGCGTCGCCCACGCCGCCCAGCGTCGTCACGCTCAGCACCTGCGTCTGCCCGCGCGTGAAGATTGCACTGCCGTGTACCCGGGGCAGCACGCCCACCTGGCACCAGATCGGCCGCACTTCGGTCGACTTCCGCCCGTCCGGGCGCTTGTCGTTCTTCAGGATCGAGTCGCGGACCGTCTTCTTCACGAAGTAGTCCAGCGCCTCCCCGACCGCCTTCTCGCCGAACTCCTCGCCGTACTTCTCGACGAGCTTCGCCTTGTGCGCGTCCAGCCCCCCCTGCCGCTCGTCCTTCGCCAGCGCCAGGAACTCGTCGATGCTGCCCGCCAGGTCGGCCGAGACCTTGTCCTTCAGCGCCTGCGCCAGCACCGGCGGCTCGAAGACCCACTTCACCGGCTTGAACGCCGCGATCATCTCTTCCTGCAGGTCGATGAGGATCTGGTTCTGCTGCTGCCCGTACTCCAGCGCGCCCAGGATGACGGACTCCGGCGCTTCGTCCGCGCCCGCCTCCACCATCATGATCGCGTCGCGCGTGCCCGCCACCACGATGTCGATCAGGCTGTCCTCCAGCTGGTCGAACGTCGGGTTCGCCACGTACTGTCCGTCGATGTAGCCGACGCGCACGCTGCTCACCGGCCCGTTGAACGGGATGTCGCTGATCGAAAGCGCCGCCGACGCGCCGACCGTCCCCAGCACGTCCGGCTGGTTCTCCTTGTCCACCGCCATCACCGTGATGACGCACTGCACATCGTTCCGCATCGTCTTCGGGAACAGTGGCCGCAACGGCCGGTCCGTCAGCCGCGCGCTCAGCGTCGCCTCGCTCGATGGCCGCCCTTCGCGGCGGAAGAAGCTGCCGGGGATCTTCCCGGCCGCGTACATCTTCTCCTCGAAGTCGATCGTCAGCGGGAAGAAGTCCGTGCCCGGGCGTGGCGCGCGCGCCATCACCGCCGTGCACAGCAGTACGACGTCGCCGTACTTCACCAGGCAGGCGCCGTTCGCCAGCCCGGCCACCCGGCCCGTCTCGATCGTCAGCGTCTTCCCGCCGATCTCTCTTGTGAATGTTCGAATATCAGGTCCTGACATGTGTGGGGATTCCTCCGTTTTCCGGTTGTGTGGTCCCCGCCAATGCTATGCTCGGCATTGGCGGGCAATGGCATGTTAAATGACGTTACGCAGCGGCTGATGCTCCGCGGCTGCTTGTGACGACTCGAATGAGGGAAGTGGTGTGGCCCACCCGCCGCAGCGGGTCTTCCGACGTCAGGGCCCGTCCTCGAGGATCGTCGCTTCGCTTCTTCTCTTCACACCGGGTCACATCTTCCCGGCGCGCGAAAAGGCCTCCGTGTTACTTGCGGAGGCCCAGTTGCTGGAGGACAGCGCGGTAGCGTGACACGTCCGTCTTATTCAGGAAGGCTAGCTGCCGGCGTCGTTGGCCGACGAGCTTCAACAGCCCTCGCTGCGTCGAGTGATCGTGCCTGTGCTGCTTGAGGTGTTCCGTCAGGGCGTTGATACGGTCCGTCAGGAGGGCTACTTGCACCTCGGCCGAACCCGTGTCGGTCGCGTGCCGCTTGTGCTGGCCGACGATCTCGGCCTTGCGCTCTACAGTCAGCGCCATCTATTCCGCGTTTCCTCTCTCTTTAGTACATCCTGAGGCTACCAGAGCCCACACGGGGTGGCAACCGGTGATACACACTAGGGGTTCAAGATTAGGATCGACACCGGTATCTGTCATTCCGAGCGCAGCGAGGAATCTTGCCGCTCCCGCCAGCGGCGCTCGTAGCGCTAGCGCTGCCAGGGTAGCTGCGGAGCTTCAGCTCCGCCCACTGTCTCGGGCGGGTACGTGGTTGCTCCGCAGGCGAACCGACTACTGACGCTACGGCACTGGGGTGCGTTGCGACGCCGTACACGTCGGTACTAGGCTCCTCACGCTCGGCGGCGACACCACCGTCGGCTCGTCGGCCGGTTCTGGCGCCACGCACGTCGGATACGCCACCGGAGGCCCAAAGACGTCCTCCTCCGCGCCAAGGAAGGTCTTGAACCATCTGGCGAGTTCTGCCTGATCATTGCCAAGCCAGCACGGCCGCTCATACCCGATCCCGATCACCCGCACGTGCTCGCCATCCGGCTCGACGGTAATCCTGAACCGCCCATTACATGCAAGGGCTGCATTCAGGTAGTACACGCCATCGTGGTACTCGTGTCCGAACAGCGGCCTGCTGTCGACCCGTTCCGCGAAATCCTCAAGAGAGCCATCGAGGACCAAGGACGGGACCTCGCCATCGGGATACGTGTAGAACTCCTTCCCCGAATCATCAGGAATTGGCAACGCCGGAAGCTTCCTTTCAAGCCGCGGCACGAGTTCGTCGCGCACCATCGCGAAAAGCGACTTTCGCGTCGACGCCTTACCGCACGCGCCAGACGCGTCCAGCGCGACCACGCGAATCGCGCGGTATTGAGCCTTGATGCGCGCCAAGCGGCAGTCGTTATCAAGTAACACGTCAATACTACCGGGCACTGCTGGCCGAGCACCCGATCGGCCTATGACATCACCATGCGCGTGCCCGCTGGCGTCCAGCCGAATGTGGATCTCGCCCGCGTCGAAGTCGATAGGGAGCACCGCCGCCGGGTCATCCGGTGCGAATTCGTATTTCAGTCGCGGTGGTTCGCCAAGGAAGCTCGTCGCCGCAAACGAGAACGCAGCAAACCCAAACACGATCGGCGCAACTCGCAGACGAAGCCCTCCCGTCGCGCCTGCTTCTGATATGCGCAGGCACGTGTGCGAGATCGGCAGAACAACCAGCGCCACCAGGTCCGTGTAATCCACCACCCGCCCGATTTCGAAGATCCCGCCCGCGTTCCACCCATCGATCGCCCCCTGAGACAGCGGCGACTTCCACCACACAAACCCAAGCGCCGTAGCGAGGTAGATCTCCCGGGTCCGCCGCGGAAACAGCGCCGACCAGAACATCGGGAAGATGAACAGCCCCGCGAAGTCCGACAGCTTGCCCGTCAGCACGCCCGGATACGCCTGCTTCAGCACGAAGTCGTTCGCCAGCAGGAGCAGAAGCCCCGCCACGAACCCCACTGACGTCAGAACGCGTGCCGCCCGGTCCATCGTGCGTATCATACGACGGTCACCCACCCCCGGAGGTTCCCCGCCCCATGCCCGTCCCCCAACCCCCAATCACCAACCCCCAATCACCACCGAAGGTGGCCATCGTCACCGACAGCACCGCCTGCATCCCCCCGGACGTCGCCGCCCGGTACGGCATCGAGGCCGTCCCCGTCCACATCATCTTCGGCGGCCGCACCTACGCCGATTCCCTCACCACCGATACGGCCGAGTTCTACGACCGCCTCCGCACCTCCACCGACCGCCCCACCACCGCCGCCCCCTCACCCGGCATGTACATCGAGGCCATCGGCCGCGCCGCCCGCCGCGCCGACGCCGTCCTCGTCATCACCGTCTCCGCGCAGTTCAGCGCCATGTACGACTCCGCCCGCGCCGCCATCGACGCCGTCCACGCCGAGTCCCCCGCCCTCGACATCCGCCTCATGGACTCCCGCAACGCCGCAATGGCCCAGGGCTTCGTCGTCCTCGAGGCCGCCCGCGCAGCCGAGCGCGGTGCCAACATCGACGACGTGGTCGCCCGCGCCGAAGAGATGACCGGGCGCGTCACCCTGCTCGCCATGCTCGACACCCTCACCTACCTCGCCCGCAGCGGCCGCGTCCCGCGCGTCGCCGCCTGGGCCGCCGGCGTCCTCCAGGTGAAGCCCGTCGTCCGCTTCAGCGCCTCCGACATCAAGCTCGTCGCCCGCACCCGCACCCGCCCGAAGGCCCTCGACCGCATGGCCGCCATCTTCGCCGAGTCCACGGCCGGCCGCCGCGTCCACCTCGCCGTCCACCACGCCAACGTCCCCGAAGACGCCGCCTACTTGCTCGCGGCAGCGCAGCGCTCCGCCGACATCGTCGAGTCCTACGTCACCGAGTTCACGCAGGTCATGGGCGTCCACACCGGCCCCGGCCTCGCCGGCCTCGCCTGGTGGTGCGAGTGAGAGGTAAGAGGCGAGAAGCGTGAAGCGAGACGAGAGACGTAGGGGCGAGGCACCGCCTCGCCCTGCGGTACGGCCACCACCATCCACATGCGCCGCGCACACCGTAGGGGCATGCTGCGGCATGCCCGAAGATCCCACAGTCACCCCACCGCCGCCCATGCGAAAGCGCCACCAACGCCGCGGGACCGGCGTCATCCTCCATCCTCCATCCTCCATCTTCCGTCGTCCATCCTCCTTCGCCGCATCCAACCTCTAACATCCAACATCCACGCCCAGTACCATGCCGCACGTGCACCACCGCTCCGTCACCACGCTCCTCCTCGCGGCCGCCATCCTCGTCGCCGTCGCTCCCGCCTGCAACGACGACGGCGGCCCGCCCCCCGCCGACCGGCGTCGTCTTCTACGCCAACCGCGACGGCGACGACGACGTCTATATCACCAACCTCGACGGCACCGGCACGCACCAGCTCACCAACGAGCCCGGCCGCGACTACGAGGGTGACATCTCGCCCGACGGCAAGACCGTCGTCTTCGCCTCACAGCGCGCCACCGGCCCCAACAGCCAGCTCTTCCTCATGAACGCCGACGGCACCGACGTCCGCCGCCTCACCTTCAGCGCCGACGGCGCGAGCGGCACCGTCATCGACGACTACGCCCACTGGTCGTCTGACGGCAAGAGCATCGTCTTCCAGCGCTCCAGCGACGCCACCGGCAAGATGGACGCCGACGTCTGGATCATCGACCCCGTCACCGGAGAGGAGCGCCAGGTCACCGACACCCCGACCAACTGGGACAGCACCCCCAGCTTCACCCACGACAACAACGGCGTCATGTTCGAGCGCGGCGGCGGCTCCGCCGGCTTCTCCATCTACCGCGTCGATCTCGTAACCGGCGAGGCCACCCGCATCACCGGAGACGATGCCGGGCGCGCAACGGGCGGCAAGGAGTCGCCGGACGGCAAGCGTATCCTCTTCACCTCCGGCATCGATGGCGACGCCGAGGTCTACGTCGCCGAAGCCTACGGGGGGAACATCACCAACCTCACCAACAACGACGCCGCCGACATCTACCCTCACTGGTCGCCCGACGGCAAGCGGATCCTCTTCGAGACCGACCGCGACGGCAACCACGAGATCTACGTCATGAACGCCGACGGCACTGAACAGCGCCGCGTCACCACCGACCCCGGCAAAGACTCCGACCCCCACTGGTCCCGCGCCCACTGAGTGGGAAGTGAGAAGCGCGACGTGAGACGTGAGACGCGAGATGCGCGAAGCCAGGGACGCGGTATGTCATTCCGAGCGCAGCGAGGAATCTAGTGGTGACGCCACCAATCGCCGCCAACCCAGTACTAGAGGGGCTTTAGCCCCTCCGGATAAGCAGGGGCTTCATCCTCTTAGGTGCGAGGCGCAGGCCTCCTAGTACGATTCCGAGCGCAGCGAGCAAACTTGCCGCTGACACCAACGCGGCTGCATGCGTAAGCGCCAAGCACCGCGCCCGAAGTCCACACCTCCCGCCTCCCGCCTCCCGCCTCCCGCCTCCTGCCTCCCGCCTCCCGCCTCCCGCCTCCCGCCTCCCGCCTCCGACTTCCAGCATCCACCCCTACTCCGGCACCGGCACCGTGCGCGGCTGGCTCAGCCGCTCGATGATGTTCGCCGTCAGCTTCCGCAGCCGCGCGTCCGCGAACGCCCCCCGCTCCTCGTGCCCCCAGTCGTCCAGCCCCCAGCTCCACGCGAACGTCCCCGCGTTGAACACCGCCGCCCCGCTCTCCGCCTTGTAGATCGATGACGCGGCCGTGTCGCTCCCCAGGAACCCGTCGACCGGCGACGCGCCCACCGGAACCAGACCCTCCGGCCGCCTGTCCGGCGTCGTCATGTGGTCGTACTCGTACCCCACGATCCCCGGGAACGAATCGCCCTCCGTGATCTCCGTGTCCTTGAAGATCCAGTGATCCACGTTCGCCGGCCGCCACGCCTGGTACTCCGGCGTCGCGTTGGAACCGTACTTCAGGCCCGTGAGCATGCTCTGCGGCCGGTTCACCGGCGGCGCCGAGAACAGCACCGTCGCCTCCTGCGGACGCTCGCGCGCCAGCGGGTCCAGCGATGCGTCCTTGTAGCACGTCAGCACCCGCGCCTTCCCGTCCTTCGTCGCATCCTCAAGGCGACTCTGCCAGTACACCTCGTTGCCGCTGAAGAACGCCAGGTTCACCCCCGCGTCCCGCGCCGCCTCCACCGCGTCGTACTGCTGCTTCGTCCAGTACTCGTCGTGCCCCAGCGACACGAACAGCCGGTGCCGCTGCAGCACCTCGCCGCGCAGGTGCACGTCGACGTTCGTCGTGTACGTCATGTCGTACCCCTGCGACTCCGCCCACCGCACGAAGTTGTACTCCCACCGGAAGAACTCCCCCGCCCCGTACATCGGCTGGTTGTTCAGCGTCGGGTCGTACGGCCGGTCGTACGAGACGCGATACGCGCGCCGCTCTTTCTCGCTGTACCGCCGGTTCGCGCCGAAGGAGCCGTACAGGCTCGCGTCGCCCCACACGTTGTACGCCTGCCAAGTGTTCGTCGAAGCCTGCACGATAATCGGCGATGTCGCGTCGTCGTCGCGCACCACGAAGATCGCGTACGCATACGTGTCCGACTTCACTTCATGCAGCTTTACGATGTAGTAGCCGGGCGCCCAGTCGCCGCCCGTCTTGATCTGCAGGCTGCGCTTCCAGTTGCACTCGATGAGGAAGGTGTCGGGTTCCACGCTGCAGGCGTGGCACTCCTCCAGGCTGCGCAGCGCGTCCCATCGCCCCTGCGCCTGGCCTTCGTTGTCCTTGTACGACTTCACCAGCCGCCCGCCCGCGCCGCCGTACCAACCCATGCGGTACACGTCCGCGTCGAACCGCGCGCCATCGTCCCTGGTGCTCACGTGCAGGTCCACCGTCTCGCCCGGCTGGACGCTGGCCTGCCCGCAGTACGCCGCGATCTCGCCCTCGAGCGCTGGCCGCTCGGCGATGTGCCAGCCGTTGTCTCCGGGAAGGGCGTTCTCCCGCGCGACCGCGCCGCCCCGCACGTCGATGGTCTTCGCCCCACCGTCCCGGCAGCGGAGCGCCAGCAGCCCCCCCGTGGCCACCAACCCCGCCAGGAACTGTCTCCGGTCGACCTTCCGTGCCGCCAGGAACTGCAGTGGGACACTCCTGTCATCCGCCGCCCGTGTTGTAGCAGATGGATCGCCACCCCGCCCGCCGCGACATAACGCCCGCGCCACGTCCCTCCCCATCGCCGCGCCGCCTCCCCCGCACCTCGCGGTGGAAAATGTTCCGAAAGTGCAGTGGCGCGCTTGGAGATCGCAGCGCCCGTGCACTACGATCGCCCTTGCCGCAGGCCCTCCCGGTCGCGCGGCCTGCGACCCGAAGCGCCCCGTCTCCCGGAAGGAGGAAGCTGCGACCCGCCGAAAAACCCAAAAGTGCCGAGCAATTGAATCTCGGGCGCGCCGAAGGAATGGCGAAACTGCAAAAAGAAATTCCCGGATTAGATTCGATTTCGGCCAGAAACGTTCCCGCGAAGCCGCGAAGAGACGGCCGAATTCAACGCGGAAATGGAGGGCCTACCCCGAAGAAACCACGAACTCGCGGATCACATCGAGGCCCCGCGGATCGTCGCGAAAGATGCCGTGCCCCGCGCTCGCGAAGCGCTCGAACCGCACCAGGTGTGGCGGCAACGCCCGCGCGATGTCCTCCTGTGACTCGATCGGCGTGATCGGATCCGCCTCGCCGCCCAGCACCAGCGTCGGACACCGCACCTTCGCCAGGTCTGCCAGCATGTCGAACGACAGCCCTTCGCCGCCGGGCCCGAGGAAGCTCATCAGCACCTTGCCGCTCATCACGCTGCGAGCGCGCGCGTCAGGGTCAGGTTTCGCGACGGTGTTGTAGAACGGCATCGCCTCCGTCATCCACTTCAACGCGAACTCCGGCGAGTCGTACCCGATGGTCAGCGCATGCCGCGCCATCGCCGCGATCTCCGGCCCGCCCGCGCGGTCGAACAGCTCGATGCTGCGCTCGACGTGCGCGTGCCCCTGCGCCGCCGTGCTCGAGAGGATCAGCTTCCCCGGATGCTCCGGGTGCCGCGTCGCGTACGCGATCGCCACGAATCCGCCGAAGGAGTTCCCCAACACGATCGGCTTCTCGATCTCCAGCGCGCGGCAGAACTCGAACAGGTCGTCGCCCCACTGCGCCAGCGTCCAAGCCTCCGCGGGCTGCCGGTTGCTGCGCCCGTTGCCCCGGTGGTCGATGTAGACGACCTGCGCGATATCAGCGAATCGCGAGAACGCGGGCTTATAGCCCGAGTGGTCCATGCCCGGCCCTCCGTGCAGCAGGATCAGCGTGGGCTGCTCCCGCATGCGTGGCCCGTCGGGCACAAGCTTCGCCCCCTCTACGTCGAAGAAGATCCGTACGCCGTTGACCTCGATGCGCATGCCGGGAAGTCTACTGCGCCTCGCCGCGCGCCAACACAACACCGCGCCGCACGAACCCGGCCGCCCCCCCGCGCTCACCTCAGCGGAGCGACAGGTCCGTTGTCCCTCCGCGCGCGTCTTTGGAGCGAGGGCCGTTGATCACCGTCTCCGCGGCAGGCTCCCCGTCGATGAGCAGCGTCACCACGGCGCCGCGCTCGCATCCCGCCACGGAATCCGGCCCCACCACAGACAGGATGTACCCGCGAAAGCTCCCCGTCCGCCGCGTCGATGCCACCCCGCACCTCACGCCGCCGATGTACGCCTCCACCAGCGTCCCCGGCGGCATCAGCCCGCCGCCCCGTGTGTACACCTCGCCGGAGTACTCGCTGACGAGCGGCGCCGCCCCCTGCGGCTCCGCGGTCGAAAATCCCGTGTCGAACGAGCCCGTCGTGCTCCCTTCCGGCCACGCGAACGCGGTCTGGCTGTACAGCTTCGTGTCGTTCGCGTACGTCCACAGCAGGATCTCGCCGCCCGGTGAGCCGCAGCCCGTCGACTCCGCGTCCGCCATCACTGTGATCTCGTATCGGCCGTCATCGATAGGTGGCAGGTCGAGCTGGCACGGCGTGACCAGCCCCTCTCGCCGCACCACCGCCCCCACCCACCGCGCGTCGAACGCCTCACCGTCCAGCATCAGGTTGCCGCGAATCACCACGCGCTCCGCCGCTCCCGGCACCGCGTCCTCCTCAGGCGACCCCGATCGTGGCAGCAGCGCGAACTTCGACCCCAGCGTGCGCAGGTCATCGACGAGCACGTCATCGCCTTCGGGCCGCGCGCCGCCTTCCACCCACGCGACCAGCGCCTCGAACCCCGCCTCCTGTTCCGACGTGTTGAAGCCGCAATGCCCCGGGTCCGCGATCACCCGCTGGACCAGCAGGTCGCCCTTCCCCGCCGCTTCGACGCGCTGCCGAAGGATGCGCGCCTGCTCGATCGGCACCTGGCCGTCGCCGGTCGTGTGCATCGTCAGCATCGGCATCTGCAGGTCGCCCGTCGTTTCGTTCCGTTCGACGAACCGCTGCACCAGCTCGTCCTGCGTCGGGAGGCGCACAACATCTCGATTGAACTCCTCGCTCGAGACCGCGCTCAGCGGCCCCAGCCGGTACTCGGTTTCGATGTTCGGCGCCAGGCCTCCGGAGACCAGCATCTGCGTGCGCCGCCAGTTCGTCTCCTCCTCCGCGCGAAATCCCTCCCGATCGAACATGCGCGGTCCGCCCGTCAGGTCGATCATGATGCTCTCGAATCGCTCGTGCGTAATGGGATCGTCCAGCGCCGGCAGGATGCGCTCGCTGATGAGCTTCGGGATGCTGTCCGCGGTTTCGAACTCTCCCTGCGTCACGCCCGCCACGTAGGCGCCCGCGGCGAAGAAGTCAGCCTGGCCACGAGCCCCCGATTCGTTTCCCGCGCTTCCACACAGCGCCAGCGCGCCATCAAACCGGTCCGGGTACCGCTCCGCCGCGATGTGGGTCGCCGCCCCGCCCATCGATTCGCCCGTGACGTACGTCCATGCAGGGCGTCCGTGCTTCTGTACGAAGAGATCCCACAGCGCCGCCGTTTCGTCAGCGGCGCGTCCCGGTATCAGCGACGTGCTGCTGAAGCTTGATGCGCCCCACGCGTACCCGTTGCCGATGAGGTACCGGCGAAAGTCCGGCGCGCTCACGCGTGCTTCGCTGCGCAGCTCCTCGAACCCGTGCATGTACAAGACCACGCGCCCGTTCCATTCGTCCGGCATCTCGATCCGGTACACCGTCCCGCCCAGCCGCCCGTAGTCGGCCGTCGCCCCCGGCAGCGCCTCGAACGCCGGGTCCGCCAACGAGATGCCCTCGGGCTCGGACCTGATCGCCACCGAGGAGGGAATTGCCCTGGGCGTAGGCGTACCCCGCGCGGGAGCCGCGCCGTCATCGCAGGAAGCGAGCGCGACGGAGATGGCCGCCAGCGATAGCGTGAACAGTAGGATCGTGCGAATGCCGGGCAATCGGTACTCCGTCTCGCTGCACTCCCCGTTGTACACCCTTCGGCGTGCGTTGGTTCCGTACCCTCAACGGGAAGCGCCTTTTTGCACGAGTGTCGATCGCCCTGGCCCCGCCTTTCACCGCCGGTAACAGAACCGTCATGCGGTCATACCCAACGTGCCCTGCTCCGTGTCATCCCCATCGCAATAGCGCCAATTAGCACTCCCATAACACATTCTTAGCCGGCCACGCCGACAACGAGGTCGGGGATGGGTGACTGATGGGGTACGGGTTATGGCGACGTTTATTTCACTACTGACATGGCATCGGTGCATGACCGGCGAAGCGGAGATCCGCGGCACAATCGATCGCCACGAGCTCCAGCTCTGGGCGCTTGGCATGCACTCGATCACCTTCGTCTCCGACGATCCCGGCGACTGCGCGGCAGTGGTTCTCAGCCACTGCTCCGATCACGCCGCAGCCGCAACGATTGCGGACACGCTCCTGGGAGAGGCTCTCGTGCGCGTGGATACGATGCGCTTCGATGAGGCGCGCGGCACCCCCGCGTGGCTGGCTGCGCCCGTGTCCGGGCCGCGTCTTCCCCACCCCCCGCGGCGGCGGCGGGAGCAAGAGCAGGCGCTGGCCGCTTGACTGGAGGGGAGCAAGGTTCAGCGGTGCACGGCGGCCCGGTCCCCGCGCAAACCCGGGCCGCCGGCCTGCCCATTTGGGCCGCCGGGGCAGCGTCCATACGCCAGATCGCCGCGGCTTAACCAACTCGGCAACCAGTCCTCTCCCGCGTGAAAACCCGTGGGTCCGGACCTCCAATTCAGATCGTTTCGGGCCATCCGGAGACCCCTGAGATCTGATAGAATATGAGGGTGCGGAAGCCTCTTCCGGCCGCCTTTCCAGGGCCCGCCAACGGGACGTTGCGCCGGGTCTTTTCGATCCACCGAATACAGGCAGAAGCGGGCCAATAGCCAGAACCGGTGCGGGCGCCTCGCGGCCCGCGCCCACGGGCAGCGATGACAGGATTCGAACACTCATGGTGAGCAAACCCAGGGAAGCGCCGACAAAGCGTGGGTCCGCGACGCGTGGGTCCGCCAGAGGCGGGGCGCAAAACGGTTCCTACACGGCCTCCGATATCCAGGTGCTCGAGGGGCTCGAGGCGGTCCGACGCCGCCCCGGCATGTACATCGGCACCACCGACCAGCGCGGTCTCCACCACCTCGTGTACGAGATCGTCGACAACTCCGTCGACGAGGCCATGGCCGGCTTCTGCAGCCGGATCGACATCGTCATCGAGAAGGACAGCTGGGTCACCGTCCGCGACAACGGCCGCGGCATCCCCGTCGACAAGCACAAGACCACCGGCAAGTCCGCCCTCGAGACCATCATGACCGTGCTCCACGCCGGCGGTAAGTTCGGCGGCGGCGCTTACAAGGTCTCCGGCGGTCTCCACGGCGTCGGCGCCTCCGTCGTGAACGCCCTCGCCCGCAAGATGTGGGTCGAGGTCCGTCGAGAGGGCAAGATCTACCGCCAGGAGTACGAGCGCGGACACCCGAAGGGTGGTCTCAAGACCACTCCGGAGCCCAAGCAGAAGCACACCGGCACCACGACCGCATGGCTCGCCGATGACGAGATCTTCGACTCCATCGAGTACGACTACGACTTCCTGCTCCAGCGCTTCCGCGAAATGGCCTACCTGACCAAGGGCATCTGGATCCAGTTCGTCGACAAGCGCGAAGGCCACGAGCGCGAGATGAACTTCTGCTTCGAGGGCGGCGTCGCATCGTTCGTGCGCCACGTGAACAAGGGCCGGAACACCCTCTCACCCCGCCCCATCTACGTCGAGAAGACCGTCGAAACGACGCAGGTCGACTGTGCCATCCAGTACAACGACGGCTTCTCCCAGGTCGAGTTCAGTTTCGTCAACACCATCAATACAATCGACGGCGGCGCGCACCTCACCGGCTTCCGCAGCGCCCTGACCCGCGTCCTCAATGACTACGCGCGCAAGAACAAGTTCCTGAAGGACGACGATCAGAACCTGAGCGGCGATGACGTGCGCGAGGGCCTCGTCGCCGTCATCAGCGTGAAGCTGCCGGAGCCGCAGTTCGAGGGCCAGACCAAGACCCGTCTCGGCAACGCCGAGGTGAAGACCCACGTCGAGTCCGCCGTGGCTGAAGGGCTCACTCAGTACCTGGAGGAACACCCCCAGGACGGCCGCCGCATTATCGAGAAGGGCATCATGGCCGCCCGCGCGCGCGAGGCCGCCCGCAAGGCGCGTGACCTCGTCGTCCGCAAAGGCCTGCTGGACGGCACCATGCTCCCCGGCAAGCTCGCCGACTGCAGCGAGCGCGACCCGGAGCTGTGCGAGCTGTACCTCGTGGTGGGGTTCAGCGCCGGCGGCAGTGCCAAAACCGGCCGTGACCGCCGGTTCCAGGCGATTTTGCCGCTGAAGGGCAAGATCCTCAACGTCGAGAAGGCCCGCATGGAGAAGATGCTGGCCCACGAGGAGATCCGCGCGCTGATCACGGCGTTGGGCTCCGGCTTCGGCGATACGCTGGACCTGGCGAAGCTCCGCTATCACCGCGTCATCATCATGGCCGACGCCGACGTCGACGGGTCGCACATCCGCACGCTCCTGTTGACGTTCTTCTTCCGCTACATGCGGGAACTCATCGACAGCGGGTACCTGTACATCGCCCAGCCGCCGCTGTACCGCATCGCCGTCGGGCGCCAGGGGACCTGGATCTACAGCGACCAGGATCGTGACAACTTCCTGGCGACCAGGGTGAAGGAAGGGCAGAAGGCGACGATCCAGCGCTACAAGGGTCTGGGCGAGATGAACCCGGAGCAGCTCTGGGAGACGACGATGGACCCCGAGCAGCGGAAGATGCTGCGAGTGACCATCGAGGACGCCATGAAGGCGGAGGAGATCTTCTCCACCCTGATGGGCGACGAGGTCGCGCCCCGCAAGAAGTGGATCCAGGGCCACGCCACGCAGGTGAAGAACCTGGATATCTAGCAGGGTGTTGAGGAAGCCCCTCTATCCTTGCAGCGCGGGCTGAAAGCCCGCGCGTTCAGGTTCGCGAAGAACTCTTTTCGATGCCCAGGCCGCGTGCCACGACGTTTTTCGGCACCGTGCGTGCCCGGCGCTCGCTGACCGGTCGTGCTGATGTCGGAGACAGTCATCAAGCCTGTCCCCCTTTCATATCGCTCGCGCTCGGGCTTCGCGCGGGCCCAGCTCGACGATCCGCGCATCGGTGATCCGCCGCCCCGAGGTCCGCACGATCGCCACGGTCTGGATGCGATGAAAGCCCGCCCGCCCGGCCGCCCCCGGGTTCACGTACACCACTCCCGCTCGATCCTCGACCAGCGCCCGGTGACTGTGGCCGAACACGACGGCCTGCGTATCCGCCCCCGGGGAAGCGTGCAGCAACTGATGCACAAGATGGAAGCGAACGCCGCCGAGATCGAGGTCCGCTCGAAGCGGCAACCCCAGCGTGTCGCGCTTTTCGTCGTTGTTGCCATACACCGCGTGGACAGGCGCTATGGAACCCAGCGCATCCAGCACGTGCTGCCCGCCGATGTCGCCCGCATGGACGATGGCTTCGACGCCGCGGAACGCCCGCACCAGCCGCGGGTCCACAAACCCGTGCGTGTCAGCAATAATCCCGATGCGCATCGCGCGCGGGTCAGCGGACGCCCTGATAGATGGCCGGTTGGTAGGACGGTGGCGGAATGGGCTTACCCTGTTCGCGAGCGACCTCGATCCAGAGGCCTTTCGCAATTGTCACTTCTCGAAGCGCGTCTTCCGGTGTGGGCCCAAACGCGGAGCAAAGCGGCAGATCGGGGATATCCGCAATGTAGGCTCCGTCCTCTTCACTGTAGAAGATGTTGATGTGGTAGTCCTTCATTCGCGTTCCTCGAGTGTCAGCTTAGCGGTTTCCACGAGGCGTACGAAGGCGCGAACCTGATACGGCTTAGCTTTGCCGCCGTCCGGCTGGAGATTCACCTGCTGAATCAGGCCCGGCCTTGTGAACATGTGATGGCTTCCCCGGATGCGGCTCAGGCGAAAACCAAATGCCTCCACGAGCGCGACCAGCTCTTCGAACCGCAGGTTGTTCGGCTGCCGTGCCGCCTTGTCGAGCAGCGTTCGCGCATCCATGCTTTCGGGCTCGTCCTAGCGCGCTTCTTGAGAGCAAGAAGGTCCGCCATGAGCGGACCTTGACGTAGTCATCCCGGATTCGGAATCTTCAACTACACCACCGGCCGCTTCGCGCGGCGGCGGCGCCGCGCGGCCTTCGCCATCGCGATGCGACGGCGCTCGCTCTTCGGGATGAAGTGCCGCCGCTGCTTGATCTCGCGCAGGATGCCGTCGCGCTGGACTGCCTGGCGGAAGCGCGTGAGCAGGTGCTCCCCGGACTCACCATCGCGTAGGTCTACTGACGTCATGTTCGCTCCAGTCTGCGATCGGCCTTCAGGCCGGTTGTTTCGTCGTTGGCTGCTCGACCGCGGCGTGCGCGCCAAGGCCATTCAGTTTATGCCATCCACCGTCCCCGGCCCAGATGGCGCGGATCGCATCCCACTTCTGCTGCCGCGCCGCCTCCAGTGTCTGAAGCTGGTCGCGCACCATGCTCTTCGTCGAGCCCCGCAGCGACTGGATCTGCCGCCCGATCTCCGCAATCTCCGTCAGAAGCTGCGCATGTTGCTCCGCCCGCCACTCCGGCGGCACCATCGGCGCGTCGTCGCGGACGGCTTCCAGGGGCTCGCCCGCCTTCGCCTTCCGGAAGATGAGCTTCTGCTTCCCCTCGTCTTCCGGCGTCGTATCCACCGTGATTCCCCACAGGTCCCGCGCAACCGTCTCAGACACAACGAGCACGGCCCGTCCCTCGAAGTGATAGACGATGTCGTGCTCGATGGGTTCGTCGACGATAAAACGGTACTTGCCGAGGTTGGTGTTGAGTCTGAGACAGCGGTCGGGAGTCGTACGCCGGGCGAGGAGCTTCGAGAGGGCTTCACACGCCGATGGGGTTACATGCACGCCGACCAACCTCCCCGCTCCGCACACATCCATGCGGCGCGCGCTGCGTCCCGCCCGAAGCGGGGACCGATGCCGGTGAAGCTATCCCTGAGGCTTGCTCACGGGATCGAAATAGTACCACTGTTGGTCGAATCTGGCAACGATCCGTTGTCATAAATGGCAGCCGGACAAGCTCCCTAGCGAGCGTTGCGCAGCGTGTGCTACCCACTTCACCGCGACGTGACGCGAATGTAATAGCCATCGGGATCGATGATCCGGTAGTCCGTGAGCCCCCACGGCCGTGTGCCCAGCGGGGTCGCGATTGCACAGCCGCTCGCAACCGCCCGGTCGTAGCTCGCTGTCACGTCATCGACCTCCAGCACGATCTCGACGCCCACTCCCTTTCGTCCGCGAAGGGCATCCTGCGAGAAGTGATGCTCGGGTGGAAGACCATCCTGCAGCCCGAGTCCCAGCGTGACCGCGCCCAGCCGCATCACCTCGTAGTCCCCGTTCCGCCCTGACTCCTCGAAGCTGAGCGCATCGCGATAGTAGGCGCAGGATCGCGCGAGGTCGCTCACAAACAGCTCGAGCCGTAGTGTTGCGGAAGAGTCGTGCGGCATGATCCTCCGGCATGTGCGCCGGGGCTAACGCCTGGGTGCTGGCACCCGCCGGATCGGCGATAGAGCCCGCGCCGGGCCGTGCCGATCATTGTATAGATGAGGGCGCACTTCCGCGTGTGGGCCGTGTACTCCGCCGTAGCGGGCGCCTGCCAGGTGGCCGCTCTCCTCGCTCCCGCACCCACCGCGCCGGGCGACACAACGCTGATCGGCGAAATGATGTTGGTCTCGGCGATCGCTGGCGTGGCCTTGGCCGTGGTTGCCGGTTACATCGCGTGGGATGCGCGCGAATGGTCGCCCGCCATGCTGGCGTTGGGATGCGGATCCGTCGGCGCGGGCCTCGTTGTCCGATTCGTCTGCGCGGACGAAGGATTGGGCCTGGAGTCATCCCGTGGCGCGGCCTTTGCCCCGCTGCTGGGACTCCTGGCCGGAAGCGTGTGGTTCTTCCTCGCCGTGCAGACGTGGTGGCCTGCGACGGGTGTGCGCGATCTACGCCAGACGCTCGCGGTGCGCACGCTGTTGGTGACGGCCGCCTCGGGCATGGGTCTGGCGGGCTACCTCCTCGCCGCGTTCCCCCACGCCTTGCCCGGCGATCAATTGACCCGCGTGTTCGCCGGCATCGCCGCGGCCAGCTACGTGTACGCCGGCGCGCGCCTGGCCGGTGTTTGGCGGCTCGTTCGCCTGCCTTCCCTCTCTGGACTAACGCTGAGCTGCGGCGTGTTCACGGTGCTTGTGATCGTCCTCGCCGCCGGTGGGATCCCGGGCGTGGCTCCGTATCAGATCGATGCCGTGCTGCTCGTTGGCGCCTGCCTGCCTGTTGCGTCGCTGGCCGTCGAGCAGCGGGTTCGGCCGGGGCTACGATCCGTTGCCTTCGGCCCCCTGCTCTGCGCTGCAGTCGCCACACCGCTTCCACAGCGGGCGCGCACGATCACGGCCTTGGTGGACCGCATCAGCGGTCACGGCGGTCCCATGCGCGGCCATGCCGCCCGCGTCACGGAGCTCTCCGCGCTCATCGCCGCGCAGCTGCGCTTGGAGCCGGAGCAGATAGCCGAGACGGCGGCGGCAGCGCGGCTACATGATCTGGGCAAGCTGGTGGTACCTCGCACGTTGCTCCATCGCGGTGGCCGGCTCTCGGCCCGTGAAGAGGCCGCCGTTCGCACGCACGCGCTTGCGGGCGCGCAGATCGCAGCGCGTGTGCCCGCCCTCGCGCCGGCAGCGCGCGCCATCGCGGACCACCACGAGCGCTGGGACGGCAGCGGCTTCCCGTCGGGCAAGCGCGAGACCGAGATCGCCCTCGCCGCCCGCATCGTCGCCGTTGCTGACGCGTACGACATCCTCCGCAGCGCGCGCGCCTACAAGCCGGAATGGGGCGCCGCCGAGGCCGTATCCGAGATCGAGCGCGGCTCCGGATCCTTGTTCGAGCCACGCGTCGTGCAGGCGCTCGTGCGGCTCGTCGCCAGCGGCGCGATCCGGCCCCCCAGCGCGGCCCCGCTCGCTGGCGCCATCCGCCGTCGTCCTGCCGCGTAACAACCCGCAAGAAGCATCCTGCGCCGGTTGACGAACAAACGTTTGTTTGAGTATGATCGCCGCCATGGTCGCCACCCTAACTGGAACGCCACCGCTAGAATCCACCACCCGCGACGCGATCCTGGATGCCTCCGAGCGTCGGTTCGCCGAAGCAGGTTTCGATGGCGCGTCGACCAGGGAAATCGCCGCTGACGTCGGCCTGAAAAACCAGGCCAGCCTCTATCACTACTTCGAGAACAAGCAGGCAATCTACGAAGCCGTGCTCAAGCGCGGTGTGGAGTCTCTGCTCGCCGTCATCGCGGACAACGGCCGCGCTGGCGCTCTGCGCGAGTCCGAGGGCGCAGCCCGTGGCGAACATCTCGCCGCGTACCTGGATCGCACCTTCGACTACCTTGTCGCGCATCCCCACCTTGCCCGCCTGATCCAGCGCGCGTCCCTCGACGAGGGCGGTATCGCGCGCGAGATCGTCGCGCGCCTGGTGCAACCGCTCTTCGACGGTGGTGTGCGGCTGCTGCACGACGCGCAGGGTCCCTGGCCCGCCGCCGAACTACCGCATGTGGCCGCGGGCCTCTATCACCTGATTTTCGGCTACTTCAGCGACATGGCGCTGTTGACCGCCGTCATGGACGACGACCCGGCGAGCGAGGCTTCCATCGCCCGCCAGCGCTCGTTCGTGCGCGCGGCCGTCGCCCGGCTGCTCACGAAATGAACGGCCAACACAATGCTCGAGGAACAACACCGCAGCTAACCGAATCGAGGAGCGACGATGACCACGATCACCCTGGCCGACCTGTACAGCGCCGACACCTACGCGCGCGCGATGCCCCACGACACCTTCGATCTCTTGCGCCGTGACGAACCCGTGCACTGGCAGCCGGAGCCCCAGGGCCCGGGATACTGGGCGCTCACCCGCTACGAGGACATCGTGCAGGTGTCGTCGGACAACGAGCTGTTCTCGTCCGCACGCGGCGGCACCAACCTGGAGGACCTCGGCGACGATGCGCTCGCCATGATCCGCACGCTCCTCATCAATATGGATCCCCCGAAGCACACGCAGTACCGCAAGCTGGTGGCGACCGGCTTCACGCCGAAGATGGTGCGCCAGCTCGAACCGCACGTGCGGCAAATTACGAAACAGATCGTCGACAGTGTCGCGTTGAAGGGCTCCTGCGACTTCGTGACCGACGTCGCCGCGCAGCTGCCGCTCGCTGTGATCTGCGAGATGATCGGTGTGCCAAAGGACGATCACCACAAGATCTTCGACTGGAGCAATCGCCTGATCGGATTCGACGACCCGGAGTATCACACCTCGCCCGAGGACGGCCGCATCGCCGCGACCGAGATGTTCATGTACGCGAACGCCATGGCGCAGGACCGCAAGGCGAGCCCGCGTGGCGACCTGGTGAGCGTCCTCATGCAGGCCGAGGTCGATGGCGACCGTCTGAGCGAAGCCGACTTTGACGGCTTCTTCATCGTCCTTGCGGTGGCGGGAAACGAGACCACCCGCAACCTCATCTCCGGCGCCATGCTCGCGCTGATCGAGAACCCGGAGCAGCGCCAGCGCCTCATCGCCGACCCGAAGCTGATGCCGACCGCGGTCGAGGAGTTCCTGCGCTACGTCTCACCGCTCATCTACTTCCGCCGCACGCTACAGCGCGATGTCACGGTCGGGGGCCGCCTCCTCCACGAAGGTGACAAGGTGGCCATGTACTACCCCAGCGGCAACCGCGACGAAGCGGCGTTCGAGCAGCCGCACGCGTTCGATGTCGGGCGCTCCCCCAACGCCCACATGGCCTTCGGGGGCGGCGGGCCGCATTTCTGTTTGGGCGCCAGCCTCGCCCGTCTCGAGATCCAGTGCATGTTTGAGGAGCTGCTGACGCGCCTGCCGGACATCGAGCTGGCGGGACCCGTCGACCGCCTGCGCTCGAACTTCATCAACGGCATCAAGCACATGCCCGTCAAGTTCACGCCCGCACGCGCCTGAGCAAGAGCGCACCCTTAATCTGCGATAATCGGCCATTAACACGGCAGACCTACTCTCTTGTTGGAACCAACCGGCGGGCGGGGAATCGCACGTCGAATGGTTGAGAAGCCGGAGGAAGCGGGGCCTCCGGCTTCTCTCGCGTCGATGCACCGGCCATGTCTGGTCCGCCGCATACAGCTTCGGCCTATTGACACCCTTTCGGCGCGCTGGCTAGACTCGCCATGGCCGCCGGGGACCGCCGATCGTGGTCCGACACTACGGGAGGCGGCGTGTGCGGTAGGGCGGTGGTCTCCTGTTACACGGCATCGAAAACGCCCTCCTCGACTTCATCACGGGCGTCTACAACACGATAGGCTGGCCCGGCGTCATCTTCATGATGGCCGTCGAATCCGCCTGCATCCCCCTTCCCAGCGAGCTCATCATGCCCATCGCGGGCTGGAAGCTCATCGAGGAGAAGGATCGCGGGCTGGAGTGGGTGCTCCTCGCCGGCTTCTTTGGGGCCATAGGCAACACCGTAGGCTCGCTCGTCGCCTACTACGTCGGCGCGTACGGCGGCCGCCCCTTCGCTGAGAAGTACGGAAAGTACTTCCTCGTCTCTCACCACGATCTCGATCTCGCCGATCGATTCTTCAAGAGATGGGGCAACTGGGCCGTGTTCGGATCGCGCGTGCTTCCTGTTGTGCGTACATTCATCAGCCTGCCCGCCGGGATCTCGCGCATGCCGGTGTGGCAGTTCACGGCCTACACGTTCGTGGGCGCGTTCATCTGGTCTGTACCCCTTGCCTATGGCGGATATAAACTTGGCGAGAACTACGAAGACCTCCGCAATTGGATGCGCCCGGCGGACTATCCCATCGCGGCCATCATCGTGATTGCGGTGGCCTGGTACGTGTACAGGCACATCAAGCGGGCCTGGTGGACCGGTGGCGAGCACGCCGCCGCTCCCGAGCCCGAGGCAGAGCGCTCGGTCTAAGGCGGGGTACCGGCGCGACGAAGATAGGCTGGACTCAGGAGAAGCCCGCAAGGGCAGGGACTGAGGGCAGGGAGTGCACGGCCTATGATGATCGTCCGCGTGTTTGCCGCGGCCGCCAAACCGGCGCTCGTCACTGGCGCCATCGCCGCCGCTACGGCCGGTGGCTGGTTCGCCTTCAACAACATCACCGGCGATGCCCCGACCGCGTTCGAGCGCCTCCAGTCCGCGGGCACGCGCCTCCTCGTGAGCGAGTTCGGCACCAACTCCGACACCATCGTTGCCATCGACCCGGCCGACCCGGGGGGCGCTCGCGACGTCATCGCCACCATCGACCACGCACCGGAGTACGGCATCACCGCGGCCCTGTCGCCCGATGGCGAGGCGATCGCCTACACCGCCCTGCCCCTCGATACACCGAAGCCTGCCCCGGACGCCCCTGCCATCGCCGGCATAGTCGCGGCCGGCGGCGATGTGGCCGTGCTCGCCACCGATGTCGATCTCGTCGTCCCGCCCGTCTGGTCGCCCGATAGCGACGCCATCATTGTCCGAAAGAACACCCGGTGCGAAGACGCCGGCCTGTCGTGCGACGAATTCCCCGCTGGCGCCTTCGAGCTGATCCGGCTCGGCCGCGATGGCTCGCGCACGACGATCACCTCGTGGCGCAGCGCCGCCGCGTTCCCCATCGCCTTCTCCCCGGATGGCGCCGCGTTCTACTTCGCGACGCTGGACGCCACCGGTACGGATCTCTACCGCGTCGCCCCGGACGGCAGCGACGAGTCGATGATCGCGCACCTCAGCGACCAGGTGGCGCGCGACTGGCGCATCTCCCCCGACGGATCTGCGCTCGCGTATTCCGCCGCTGAAAGCGGACCGGCGCCCATGATCGTCGCCCGCGTCGTCGATCTGGCCACCGGCGCGATCAGCGATGCCATTTCGACGAGCGCGCTCGAGGCGGGGCCCCCCAGCACCGGCGTCTCGCGCGGCGAGTTCAACCCCGCCTGGACGCCCGATGGCGACCTGACTGTGGCCGCCCTGAATCTCGACGGCGGCGCCGGCGCTGTGACAATGTCCGACCTCGGCGCCACCGAGGAAACCCAAAACACCGACAGCATCGATCTGCCCCTTGGCTGGTCGCCCGACGGACGAACGCTGGCCGTGCGCGCGGTCGAAGGCGAGACGCCCTTCGAGGCGGGCGCCAGCCACGTCGAGCTTGTGCGCGACGGCGAGCGGGAACGCATCTCGGACAGCAGCGACATCTCGATCGTGGGGTGGACGGAGTGATGGGTCGCTGGTTGCGCCGGACCAGGCGTTGGTCAGCGGTTTCCGTGACCGCGCTGGCAGTCACTCTGGTGCTGCTCGCGGCGCCGGAAGGACACAGGCACGCGCGCGTGGCGGAGGCCTGCGCCTTCGTCGAACCCCCGACGACCTACGAGACCACGGAGGATCGCCGCCTCTACATGGCCGCGATGGACCTGGCCGCCTACGACATGCTCTTCCCCCGCGACCGGTTCTTCTCGCAGGCCTACGTCGAGAGCGGCACACGGTCCAATCGCACCAACGGCCCCGACACCTACATCCCACCGACGCTGCTGAAGTCGATCAGCTGGCTGGAGAGCTCATCGTCCCAGGGATCGCCCGCGCTGCCGTTCGGTGCCATCGGGCCCGGACTCGTGTCCTTCGACTGCGGCTACGGCATCGCGCAGGTGACCAGCGGCATGACCGCGCCCCTCGGCGAGAGCGGCCAGCCCACCGACGAGCAGGCGCTCGTCGCCACGCACTTCGCATACAACATCGGGCGCGGCGCGGCGATCCTCATCGACAAGTGGAACGCCGCCCCGGAGGGACGCCCCATCTCCGGGATCGATACGAACAGCGACCCGCACATCGTGGAAAACTGGTACTTCGCTGCCTGGGGCTACAACGGCTTCACCGGTCCCGGCGCCAACCGCAGCAACCACCCGCTTGATCCCATCTACGGCTCCTGGCCGCGCACGCCCTATAGCTGCGGCGCCGCGAACGACGGCCTCGGCCACAACCGGTCGCAGTACCCGTACCAGGAGCTGGTCTTCGGTTGCATGGCCCACCCTCCGGCGGTGCAGGGCCAGCCGTTGTGGAAGGCGCTCGACGTCACCCTCCCCGACTTGAACAACGCCTACTGGCGCACGCCCCTCGATCTCGAGAACTTCGACGCTCCGTACGCCGCCATGGACATCCCCACCCCCAAGCCCGATCACACCGACCCAACATTGAAGCCCCCGGACTGGGTGCGCGGCCTCGTGCTCGGCGCACCGCGACTCTCGGTCGACCGCCCGATCCTGCTGGTGAACGTGCGCCCCGGCAAGTCGGCGACGCCCGCCGAAGTGCGCATCGCCAACACCGGGTCCGGCATCGTGCCCTGGCGCGTCAGCGCGAACAAGAGCTGGATCACCGTCTCCCGGCAGGCCGGCGTTGCCGTCGGTAACGACATGGTCTGCCTGAACGACTCCCCGTGCGAGCGCACCGCCGTCCTCAAGATCTCCGTCGACCCCACCAAGGTGCTCGGCTCCGACGCCGCCGTCGTGAAGATCCAGGGCCTCGGCCAGGGCGCCGGCGCCGCCGAGATCGCCGTCTTCATCAAGATCAACGTCGCCATCGGCGTCCCCGGCACCACAAAGAACTGACTTGCTTGGCCTGCGTCGCCGCGACCGAAGGGTCGCTCGCGGCCAAGCCACCGGTATTCCGGGCCCTTCCTTGGGCTGGCGGGCGCCCACCCCACCTGCCAATTTCAACGATTGGGGCTTGATCCAGAGCCCAATGCTGGTCTAGAATCGATTAGCACTCCCGCCCGGAGAGTGCCAGATTCACGCGAACCCCAAAGTAAAACAGAGTCAAAACCCATAGCGGAGGACGAGCTAAACCATGGCCAAGCAGATGCTCTTCGATGAGGAGGCCCGGCACGCGATGATGCGCGGCATCGACGCGCTTGCGGATGCCGTCAAGATCACCCTCGGCCCCAAGGGCCGCAACGTCGTGCTGGACAAGAAGTTCGGCTCCCCCACCATCACGAACGACGGCGTCACCATCGCCAAGGACATCGAGCTCGACGAGCCCTTCGCGAACATCGGCGCCCAGCTCGCGAAGGAGATCGCCTCGAAGACCAATGACATCGCCGGCGATGGCACCACCACGGCCACCGTGCTCGGCCAGGCGATCGTCCACGAGGGCCTAAAGAACGTGGCCGCCGGCGCCAACCCCATGGCCCTCAAGCGCGGCATCGAGGCCGGCGGCAAGGCCGTCGTCGCCCAGCTCAAGAAGAACGC
>JACRBR010000198.1 GCA_016213125.1 Chloroflexota bacterium
AACATGTACCTGTTCGGGCAGTTCCTCGATCTGGTGAAGGCCGCGCGGGCGTAGAATGACGAGACCCGCAGGAACACGAACGCACTCCGCAGGGAGGCTGCCATGAGCGAGATCAACGTCCAGGCCGAGCCCACGTACCGGCAGGCCAACATCAACGACGCCGACGCGATCGCCTCGGTCATTGGTGAAGTGGTGAAGGAGCCCGATCCCGTCGGCTTCGACCGCGCGCTGACGCCCGACGAGGTGCGCACCTGGATCATGCGGATGGGCGGTGAGGGCGGAGCCTTCCTCGCCATCATCGACGGGAAGGCCGTCGGCTTCGCGGCGCTCGACTACAACACGTTCGAGCCGGACACCGTGGTACTCGGCGTGTGGCTGCTGTCCAGCGCGCGGCGCAAGGGCATCGGCACATCGCTGGCCGAGTATGCGCTGGGGTTCGCGCGCGACAAGGGGTACAAGCGCATCCGCGGCAGGCTGCCACAGGACAACGAGACGGCGCTTGCGTTCCTGAGCAGCATCGGGGCGCTGGTGCCCATCTACAACCCGGAGGCGCGCTTCGAGCTTCCGTTGGTCTAGAGAAGCGGAGATTGCACCGGCAGGACAGGTCTGAAGACCTGTCCGTACGGGTTCTGCCGGCGCAAGTGGCGAGAAGAGGGCGGGGAACTGCATGAGCAGCGAGCTACGGCTCGATGAAGTGCTGCGGCGCATCGACGTGTACGGGCGGCTCGCGTTCGGCGGGCAGGTCGTCGCGGCGATGGGGATGCTCGCTGCGCCCGCGATCTTCGTCGTGGCCTGCATCCTGCCGTTCGCCCTGTGGGACGACAACCGGGGCGAGGCGCTGTTCTTCTGGCTGGGCGGGTGGGTGCTCGCGGTGCTGACCGAGGCCGGCGGCATCGCGCTCGGCGTGTTCTGCTGGCGCTGGTCGGGCGACTGGATCACCGAGTGGCCGGGGTATGCCGTCGGGTTCGCGATCGCCGGTGCGGCCAACGCGCTTCTGGCGTATCTGCTGACCTCGACGCCGAGTCCGGTGCCGGCGTCGTTCGCGATAGCCATCGGTGCGGCGTTCGCCGCGGGGTTCGTCATAGCGGGGAACCTCGCCGGCACGAAGGTGCTCGCCGACCAGCGGGAGCAGCGTCAGCGCGAGCGCGAGATCGCGAGGCGCCGATGACGCTCGATGTTCCTGGTGTGCGGCAGACACGGAAGATGCGAAGCGAGCGGCCAACTGAGGGCCGCTGCTCTTTGAGTCGGCGGAACAGCAATCAGCAAAACGGCAAAGAGCAAGGGGCGACCGCGACGCCGACCTCCCAGGCTCTACGAACTGTGAACTGTAAACCGTGAACCACCCGAAGCCATCCAAGGTGCTCATCATCGGCTCCGGCCCGATCGTCATCGGGCAGGCGGCCGAGTTCGACTACGCCGGGACGCAGGCCTGCAAGGCGATGCGGGAAGAAGGCGTGATCTCCGTCCTGGTGAACTCCAATCCGGCGACGATCATGACCGACGAGGATGTCGCGGACGTCGTCTACATCGAGCCGATCGATGTCGACGTCATCACTCGGATCATCGAGCGCGAGCGGCCCGACGGCCTGCTGCCGACGCTCGGTGGCCAGACCGGCCTCAATATGGCCGTGAGGCTGCACGAGGCCGGCGTCCTCGAGAAGTACAACGTGCGGTTGCTGGGAACGCCGCTGGAGGCGATCCGCAAGGCCGAGGACCGCGAACTCTTCCGCCGCATGCTCGACGAGATCGGTGAGCCCACGCCGAAGTCGCTGATCGTTACCAACGACAACGAGGCGGTGGAGGCCCTGAAGCTCGTCGGCCTGCCGGCGATTGTCCGCCCCGCCTACACGCTCGGCGGCACGGGCGGCGGCGTCGCGAACAGCGTCGAGGAGTACCGGCGCATCGTGAACGGCGGCATCGAGGCCAGCCCGATCCACCAGGTGCTGGTCGAACAGTCGCTGCTCGGCTGGAAGGAGATCGAGTACGAGGTCATGCGCGATGGCGCCGGCAACGTCATCACGGTGTGCAACATGGAGAACTTCGACGCCATGGGCGTGCACACGGGCGACAGCATCGTCGTCGCGCCCAGCCAGACGCTGCCTGACAAGGAGTACCAGATGCTCCGGACGGCGTCGCTGAAGATCATCTCCGCGCTGGGCATCGAAGGGGGCTGCAACGTCCAGCTTGCCCTGGCGCCCAACCCGGAGACGACGCCGTGGTCGCCGGCGCGCGAC
>JACRBR010000205.1 GCA_016213125.1 Chloroflexota bacterium
CAGGGCCCGGCGCTTGTGAAGTGCGCTCGAACGCACGTCCCCGAGGCCGAGATCCGCGTTAGAACAGACCTCGCGGGCCTCGACCGCGTGCTCGTGGTGCGGAAGTGACGGAGGAAGCAAGCGTGCCGGATCGAGAGACGCTGCGAGAAGCTGTCGAAGCCCAGGCGCGCGCCCTGGTAGCGGGTGACCTGGCGACGTTCGCCTCGTTCGCGACACCGCAGGCGCTCCCACCCATGTATCGCGCGCCGCGCGCCGGATCCGCCAGCAGCTATGACATCGTCGACATCGAGGCGGCCGGGGATGGCCAGGGGCGCAGCGCGGTCCGGTTTCGCGGGCCATCGTCATACGTGATGCGCGCGGACTGGCAGCGCACCAGCAGCGGCTGGAAGGCCGTTGCACTCGAGATTCCTCCCGAAGCCGTTCGCGCATCGTGGTGGCGCCGCATGTTGCGCCTCGGTCCCGACACGCAGCCCGCCGCGCGGCGCGAGGACCTCAGTTGAGCTTCCACGAGCGTGCGTTAGAGCTGGCCTCCGGCGGCCTGCAGCTCGAGGCCATGCTGCACGAGGGCGACGGCGCGCTGGCCGCGCTCGTCCTGCACCCGCATCCACAGTACGGCGGGGACATGGACAACCACGTCGTGCTGGCCGCTTGCCATGCCTTGGCCGATGATGGCGCGACCACGCTTCGGTTCAACTTCCGCGGAGCCGGCCGAAGCCAGGGCGCCTATGACGGCGGCCGGGGCGAGGCCGAAGACGCGCGTGCGGCCGTGGCGGCGCTCCGCGCTCTCAAACCCGACGCCCCGGTACTCCTCGCCGGATACTCGTTCGGTGCGATGGTCGCGGCCGGGATCGCGGCCGATGCCGCTCCCGCGGGCCTGGTGCTGGTGTCTCCACCCCTGGGCATGGGTGCACTCCCCCCAAATCCTGGCGTGCCGCTCATGGTGATTACCGGGGACCGCGACCCGGTGTGCCGTGCGGAGGCCGCGCTCGCGCTTGCGTCCGACGCTGTTCGCGTTGTGGTAGTGCCGGGCGCCGACCACGGGTGGTGGCCTGGAGTGGACGCGCTGCAAGCTGAATTGCTCGCTTTCGAACGAGCCCTGCCCCTCTGAGAGCCCCGCGCATCAGCCGATATAGCTAATGTGACGTCGGCAGCCACACTTTCCGAGGAAGCACGCCGCGAGGTCGCGAGCATTGTCCGCGTGTCGCGGATTGCGGGCGTCATCGTGGCTGCGGCCCTGGCCGGGGCCACGATCGCGATTAACCAGGGTAACCTCCAATCGATTCAGTTCGTCTCGGGCCTCCTCACGGTAGGGGCGGGGCTCGTCGCCTTTGTCGCCCTCTCCACGCTCGCCCGTCAGGGTCACGCGCGCATCCTGGAGCGGAGCCTCGGCGAGGTCAGCCAGCTTAGCGAGGAGTTGCGCAGGCTGGCGGAACGTGACTCGCTCACCGGCCTCCTCAACCACGGCTCGTTCAACGCCTCGCTCGAGGCGGCGCTGGCGACCGCGAAGGCCGAGGGCTCCACGCTCAGCCTGGTCGTCGCGGACCTGGACAACTTCAAGACCATGAACGATGCCTTCGGACATCATTTCGGCGATGCTGTGCTCTGCGATGTCGCCGGCGTGTTTGGGTCGATCGGTGGCGGCGAGGCCATCGCCGCGCGCCTGGGTGGCGACGAGTTCGCCGTCATCCTGCCCGGCGTCACCCGCGCCGAGGCCGTGGACACGATCCGCGAGGTGGAGGACGCGCTCTCTCGCCTGAGAACCCTCGATCACGAGACGGCCGCACTCGGCAGCTTTGGCATCGGCACGTATCCCGACGACGGGGCCTCCGTGCAGGCGCTGTTCACCGCGGCTGATGGGCGCATGTACAGCGAGAAGCACCGCCGCAAGGCTGAGTCGTTGGCGAACGTGGCCGGGGCTTCGCGCAAGTTGTTCGTGCGCGCCGGGCGGGCCATGCGCCCGGACCACAGCATGGCGCAGATCCTCCAGGAGATCGCGGACGCCACATTCCAGGAGTTCTCACTCCTCGCGTGCGCCATCACGATCCCCGGGCAGGAGCCACACCCGCCGCTTGGCGTGCTGACGGCCGCGGAGCGGCTCGCCGGTGTGCTCGGCGCCATCGCGGACGCTCCCGAAGTCTTCCACGACTCCCTCGATGGCGCGCTGCCCGGCGATGCCTGGATCATCGACGTTCCCGTGCCGGACGAGTCGGGCGCGCCGGGCCGCCTGCTGCTTGCGGGCCAGCCGACCACCTCGTTCCGCCCGGACGCCTCGGTGGTCGTGGCCCTGGCCGACCTGGTGCAGGCGGTGGTAGCCAGCGGGCGCGCGCACGAGGACGCACGGCGTGCCGGCCGCGAGCGCGATATCCACAACGACCTGGCGGAGGTGCTGGCCCGCGGCGGTCTGCTGCAAGAGCGCATGGCGGCCGTGACGCGCCTCATCGCCGAGTTCACGGGCGTCACCGCCGTCTCGATCGAGGGCTTCCGCGGGGTGGAAGGCCGCCCGCACCCGCTGGCCGAAAGCCTGATGTTCGGCGCGACGGCGACCTTCTTCCGCGACTGGCAGCTCGCGCGGTCTGAGCCGGAGGCCCAGGCCCTCCAGGCCCGTCTGGCAGAGGATGCGCCCTGCGTGATCGTCGATATCGAACGCGACGATCGGCTGTCCGCGACCCAACGCGCGTTGCTGATCGAGTCCGGCGTACAGTCGGTTGCGGTAGCCGCCATCAGATTCGACGGCGAGGCGATCGCCCTGCTTGGCGCCGCAAGTTTCAGAAGCGACTTCTTCACAACCGACATGGTCAATGTGCTTACAACAATTGCCGACCACCTGGCCCCCGCGATCAAGGTGGCGCTCCTCCGCGATCAGCTCGAGGCGTCGTTCGCCCAGCTGGAGCAGGCAAGCCGCGAGTCGCTTGCCCGTCTCGCCGATGCGGCCGAGGCACGCGACCCCCACACCGCCGGGCACCTGCGCCGCATCGGCGCGTACACCTACGAGCTGGCGCGGCAGGTCGGCCTCTCGCACGAGGAGGCGACGGCCATTCGCGGCGCTTCGGCCGTGCACGACCTGGGCAAGCTCAGCCTCTCCGACGAACTGCTCTCGAAGCCGGGCCGCCTGACGGAAGACGACTGGACGCAGATGCGCCAGCATCCCTCCCAGGGTGAGCGCCTCATCGGCGATTCCCCGAAGTTCGAGCTGGAGCGCGCCGTCGCAAGGTGGCACCACGAGCGCTGGGATGGCTCCGGCTATCCCGACGGCCTGAAGGGCGCCGAGATCCCACTGCCCGCGCGCATCGTTGCCGTCGCCGATGCTTTTGACGCGCTGACCACGCAGCGCCCCTATAAGCCGGCGTGGACCGTCGATATGGCGTGTGCCGAGATCGCACGGGAGCGCGGCCGTCTGTTCTGTCCCGTCGTTGTGGATGCGATGCAGGAGCTGTGGCGGTCCGGCCGCCTGCTGGACCTGCTCGCGGAATCTGACCTCGACACCGGCATCCTGCACTTCCACGACGGTCTCACGAACGTCGCCTAGCCCGCCCCGGCTCGTGGTTCCCGCGATGCATGTGCCCGCGACGCACGCGGGCGCCCCTCGCGATAGCTCCGCGCACCGCTGTACAACGCCCGGATCCGGCCGGCCGGTTAACGACGCCAACCCGCATTGACAGCGCTGGAAACCCTCATAAGCCGGCGCCTCCAGACTCGGCCGGCGGGCGCTCAAGGGCGCTCCCCGATTCCGGCGCCCCTGCCGAACGCCAACCATCGAAGTGTGAGAACCGCCGTGGACGTGCGGGTGGCCGGCGCTGGAAGCGCACCAGGTGGCCGGTTCCGCAGCTTCCGAAGTGCCACTCGGCTCTCACCGAGGTCAACAGATTCGGGCACCGCGTCCGAGGTTGACCTCAGGGGTTGGGACGAGCCTGCGTGCGCTGCAGGCCCGGACATGGGGGTGTGTTCTGAGGTACCTACGCTTCGCTACGTCGCTGCGCCACGCCCTGGCGCAGGTGCGCTGGCTGCCGCTGGCAGTCATCATCGGCGGTTCGTCCGCCTTCTTCGCGCTCACGCTTGCGTCTGGAAGCCAGAGCCAGGCGCCGGGCGCGACCTACGTCGAGTTCCCGCCGGTCACGCCACAGCGCGCTTCTGCGCGAACGGACACAGCCCCGCCTGCGCCGCCCGCGGGCTCGCGCGGTCCCGAGGCGTCGGTCGGGCAATCGCACGACGCGTCGGTTCAAGACCTGCCTGCCGCTCCCGGTGATGACGGCCTCGTCATCACCGCGCCGGAGGCATACGCGCCGGATGAGCAGGGCGAGCCGGTCGCCCAGTTCAGCGTTTCCTCACAGGACCTGCGTGAGGTCCTGCGCAAGTTCCGCCGCAGCGACTCTGACAACGACGACGTGCAAGGGCCGGCGTCCGCCTCGACCGGACTGGGCTTGCCGACAGAGGTTCCGTCGCCCACGTTGACGCCAGTCGTCGCCGAAGCGACCGTCCTGCCGACAGTGACCGCCACGCAAGTCAGCGAGGAGAACACCCCGGCCACGCCGGAAGATGCCTCGCCGACGCCCTCCGCGGTCCCTACCTCGACGCCGACACCGACGGCGAGCCCGGTGCCGACCTTCACGGCTACGGCAGACGCGCCCGCAGAAACGGACACGCCGATCACTATCCCTTCGACTGCGACGAAGACGCCTGTGCCTGCGGTAGCGACGGATACCGCCACGGCGACGAAGACGCCCGCCCCGCCCCCTGCGACCGCCACGAACACGCCCGCGAACACGGCTACAAACACGGCGACCAGGACGGCGACCAACACGCCGACGAAGACATCGACGAACACACCCGTGCCGCCGGCCGCGACGAACACGCCGACGAACACGGCCGTACCGTCCACCGCGACGAACACGCCAGCGCCCACGGCCACGCTCGGAAGTCTGGCCGCGACACCGACGCCGACACCGACCATGGGCGTCCCTTCGAACGAGGACATAACGCCCCTGGGCACGTCGACCTTCACGCCGACGAGCACGCCGCTGCCGCCCACACCAACGCCGACGCCGACGCGCACGCCGACGCCGCTCCCGCCGACGCCGACCAAGACGCCTCTGCCCCCGACGGCGACGCCGCTGCCGGCGACAGCCACACCGACGCCGTTGCCGCCGACTGCGACGCCGACGACTGGAGCGGCCACAAGGAACAAGTTCCTCCAGCCCTTCTCGTCGACATCGGTGTGGAACATGCCGATTGGCTCCGGCGCGACCTACCAGGCCATCTCCCTGCCGAACACGGAGTACGTGCATGAGGACGAGATCCTGGGCATGGACGCCTCAGCGCCGCTGCGCCCGACCTTCAACCGGAACGCCTGGGACGCGACCTGCTCCGGGGGCACGTCGTACGGGCAGTTCCCGGTGCCCAACAGCCTCATCACGGACGTCACGTCAGGCAGCTATCTGCCGAACAACACGGCGGCCATGATCAAGGCTGACGGACGGACCATCCAGGAGGGGATCTGGGTCGCCCGATGTTCCGGCACGGGACCGCTCTACTGGGGCCTGACGCTGGGCTCCCACGACATCTACGGCGACGGCGTCAGCGGCTTCTACGGCGGCCACGGCGGGTCCGGGCTCTCGGCGGTCGGCGGATCGCTCAGGCTCTGGGAGGTCACCGGCACGGCCGCCATCGCGCACGCGCTCAAGGTGACCCTGCCCGTCAGCGCGCTGAGCAACTGCAGCAGCGGCTATCGCTGGCCGGCGCAGATCGCCGACTCGGGCTACAGCAGCCCCGGCTCCTGGTCGTTCTACTCGGGCAGCGTCTGCGCCATGCGGATGGGAAGCCTCATCGCACTGCCGCCCACGGAGAACTGCAACACGCTGGTGACCGCCACGCTGGCGCGGCGCATCTGTCACGCCCTGCAAGACTACGGCGCGTACGTGGTGGACACGCACCCGAATGTCGCCGGCTGGAGCCCCAGCACGCTAAACGGCGAGATCGGCACGGCCCCGGCCGTGGAGGCGGTCGGCGGCCAGCTTCTAACGCTGTTCGCCCGGCTGAAGGTCGTGTCCAACAACAGCCCGACGACCGTTGGCGGGGGAGGCACGCCACGGGTCCCACTGGCCCCGCCAATCAGTAACTGAGCCTGGAAGGGCTGGATCCAGGTTAATTCTCGCGAGGACAGGTTCGCCGAACCTGTCCTCGCGCGTTATGGTCGGCCGGGGGGTTGACCCACCCCAAAGGCCGTCGTGTACCCTCGGCAGGTCACACCCCGACTCTCTGCATAACGGAACCCCGCCGCACCGCCGCCGGTCAACCCGGCGCGCTTCATGTTCGCGCAGGGAGGCCCATGCGTCGCATCGTATTCCTTTGTCTTGCCGTAGCCGTGTTCACTCTGGCCCTGAGGGCCGGCGTCTCGGTCGCCGCCGTTATCCCGAGGGAGAATGCCGACGTCGACCAGAACAACGTCATCAATTCGGGCGACCTGCTCCTGGTCGTCCTGGGGACGCATCCCCGCGCCGATGTGAACCGCGACGGCCGGGTGAACTCCGGGGACGCGCTCTACGTCCTCCAGAGCTACGGGCCGCTCCCGCGCGACAAGTACAGGCAGCCGTTCTCCTCGGACTCACCGTGGAACACCGCGATCGGCTCGGGGGCGCAGTACGGAGATACCGGCTTCGCCATGACGCGCGACTACACCGTGATCGATGTCGACCACTGGGTCCTCACCACCCCGGCGGACCCGGTGCGGGAGGTCATCAACGATCAGGCGACGTGGTCAGGGCCCCGGTGCAGCGCAGCCGTCGCCAGCGGCAAGCTCACCAGCCTTCCCGACTCGCTCCTTGTGCCGGACGTCTCGGGCGGGAACCTGCCCAACAACCCGGCGGCGATCCTGCAGCCCGACGGCCGCACGATCGTCCAGGTCAACGCCCTCGCCCGCTGCGTGGCAGGCGGCCCCGTCTATGGCGTTCCGGCCGCGACGGTGGACATCTACGGCAAGGGCATCCCCGGCGGGCACGGTGGTTCGGGCCTGTCCAGCATTGGCGGCACGGTGCGGCTGGGTGAACTGTTGGGCGGCAGCATCAAACATGCCATGAAGGTGAACATCCCCTGCGCGTTGTACTGCTCGCCGGCTTCCGGCCCCGGCGGTGGGCCCGGCTGGCGCTGGCCGGCCTACACCTCGGATCAGCACTGCGGGTCGTACGCCTGTGGATACGGCGGCACGAGGCCGGCCCTGCAGATGGGCTCGCTCCTCGCGCTGCCGGCGAACCTGAACCAGGCGACCGTCACCGCGCCCGGCCAGAGCTGGCCGCCGGGCATGGAGACGGAGGTGGGGCGGCGCCTGTTCTATGCCTTCCAGAACTACGGCGCGTACGTGGTCGATGACCTGGTCTGGAACGGCACCGCCTACGCCATCCACGTCGAGCGGGGGGTGCGGCAGGAGGTGCTCGCGGCGTCCGGCATAGACATCGACAACGCGACCCCCGCGTGTGGGGGCGTCTGCGGGGCGTACTGGCGCGACTGGCACCGCATCTGGCTGAATCTGAAGGTGGTGACCAACAACGGCCCCACAAGCGTGGGCGGCGGCGGTTCGCCCCGGGTCCCAAAGGCCCCGCCCATCGGGAATTGAGCGCCGGCCACGCGACGGCGGGCGGCCGCTAGAATGGACGCGTGAGCCCCGCGCGCTTCTCCGAACGCCTATCCCGGGTTCCCACCGGCCCCGGCGTCTATGTCATGCGCGACGCCGAGCAGCACGTCATCTACGTGGGCAAGGCCGCGAACCTGCGCAGCCGCATGCGCTCGTACTTCGGCAGCCCCCTGAGCATGGAGCCCAAGACCCGCGCCCTGTCCGAGTCCATCGCCGATTTCGAATACGTCGTCACCCATACCGAGCAGGAGGCCATGCACCTGGAAGCGGAGCTGGTGAAGCGCCACCAGCCGCTTTTCAACATCCGCCTCAGGGACGACAAGCACTATCCGTATCTGAAGGTGGACCTGGTCGACCCCTGGCCCCGCATCTACATTACGCGCCGGGTCGAAAAGGACGGCGGGCGCTACTTCGGGCCGTTTGCGAACGCCGGCTCCGTCCGCCGCACGCTGGATCTGGTGAACAAGCTCTTCCCCTGGCGTTCCTGCACCAAGACCATCACCGGCACGGATCCGCGGCCGTGCCTGGACTACTACATCAACCGCTGCATCGCCCCCTGCACCTCCTACTGCACGAAGGAGGAGTACGACGAGGTCATCCGCCAGGTCATCCTGTTCCTCGAGGGCCGCACCGATGAGGTCGTTCGCCAGCTGAAGCGCGAGATGGCCGCTGCCTCGGCGGCGATGGAGTACGAACGCGCCGGCCGCATGCGCGACCAGCTGCAGTCCATCGACCGCGTGACGGAGCGCCAGACCGTGGCCAGCACGCGCCCGGCCGATGAGGACGTCTTCGGCCTCGCCAGGGGTGAAACGGACGCCGTCGTCCAGGTGCTGTTCGTCCGCGGCACACGGATGGTTGGCGCGGACAGCTTCACCATGGAGGGCACCCGCGACGAATCGGACGCCGACATCATGGCCAGCTTCATCAAGCAGTTCTACGAGTCGGCCACGTACGTACCGCGAACGGTGATCGTCCCTGTCACCCTGCCCGAGCAGGAGATGATCGAGGCGATGCTGTCCGAGCGCCGGGGCGGCCGGGTGCAGGTGCTCGTACCCCGCCGCGGCGAGAAGCGCGGCCTCGTGGAGATGGCGGCCAACAACGCGCGGGAATCCATGGATATGGCGAAGGTGAAGTGGCTGGCCGACTCCGGCAAGCGCGAGGCCGCCCTCGATGAGCTGGAGGAGGCGCTGGACCTCCCCTCTCGCCCGACGCGCATCGAGTGCTACGACATCTCCAACATCCAGGGCACATCCTCGGTCGGCTCCATGGTCGTGTTCGCCGATGGCCACCCCCGTCCCCAGGAGTACCGCCGCTTCCGCATCAAGACGGTCGAGGGGGCGAACGACTTCGCCTCGATGGCCGAGGTCCTCCGCCGGCGCTTTCGGCGTGCCCGCGAGCAGCTGCTCCGTGAGACCGGTGCCGAAGCGCCCGAGATCGAGTCCCCGGCCGGGGACGCCCGCCGAAACGGACGAGACGAATCGTTCGCCGCGCTCCCGGATCTGGTCATTATCGATGGCGGCAAGGGCCAGCTCGGGGCGGTCCTCGACGTGATGCGGGAGATGGGTGTGAAGCAGATACCCACCGTCGGCCTCGCCAAGCAACACGAGGAGATCTACGTTCAGGACGTATCGGAGCCCGTGGTCCTGCCCCGCACCTCCCAGGCGCTGTACCTTGTCCAGCGCATCCGGGACGAGGCCCACCGCTTCGCCATCACCTACCACCGGGGCATCCGGAAGAAGGCGGGCTTCCAGTCCGCGCTCGACTCCATCCCTGGCGTCGGTCCCAAGCGGAAGAAGGCGCTCCTGCGGAGGTTCGGCTCCGTCCGAGGCATCCGCGAGGCCACGGTCGAGGATTTGGCGTCGACGGTCGGCTTTACGGTGAATCTGGCCGAGAAAGTGAAGGCCGCCCTGTGAAACTGCCCCGGATATTCAGTTGACAGAACATCCGCACGAGGAAGGCGGCCCAGGCGAGGCGTACAGCGCGCCGCGTGCGCGCATGCTCGCCCTCTTACGCAGGCATGTCACGGACGAGCGCGTCATCGAGGCGATGGCTGCGGTCCCGCGCGAGCGCTTCGTCCTGCCGGAGTGGCACGATCGCGCCTACGATGACTCTGCGCTTCCCATCGGTGGGGGTCAGACGATCTCTCAGCCGCTGATCGTCGCGCTCATGCTGGATGCGGCGCGGATCACACCGACGGACCGGGTGCTGGAGGTTGGCACGGGCTCCGGGTACCAGGCCGCGGTGCTCTCCGTCCTCGCGCGCGAGGTTGTTACCGTCGAGCGCATTGCGACGCTTCGCGCGCGCGCCGAAGTGGTGTTGCGGGAACTTGGTTACACAAACGTCATAGTAATGCAGGCCAGCGATGTGCTGGGATGGCCCGAAGCCGCACCCTACGATGTGATCATCGTCGCGGCGGGCGCGCCCCACATCCCGCGTCCACTGCTCGACCAGCTCGCGCCGGGCGGGCGGCTGGTGGTGCCCGTGGGCGACCGCCGCGGACAGGAACTGATGCGCGCGACAAGAACCGCGCACGGCATCGAGATCGCGCGGCTTGGCGCCTGCGCCTTCGTGCCCCTTATCGGAAAGGAAGCGTGGGAAACTGAGGCGCCTCCGTGAGGCCCCTCACTGAGGGCTTCAGCGGGGTTTCGATTAGGCTGCGAACGCTGGGATAGCAAAGGTGTATCGACGGGTGTCGGCCTCATTCTCAATTCATATCGCGATGTCTCGAAATAGGTACATACGCCTGCTGGACAACAGCGGGTTACCCGTTTACAATCGCCTAGCACTTCCCCCAAGTGGCGCTTTCGCAAACAAAGACCCGGCTTTCATGTCGAGGGCACAATGGATGAGTACATTGGGCACTTTCTCAACTTCCTGTCGGTTGAAAAGGGCGCGTCCGGCAACACGATCCTCGCGTACAAGAACGACCTGAGTCAGTTCGACAGCTACGTCACCGGACTGCGCGGCAACGGCAAGCCGCGTGAATGGGAGCAGCTGGAGCGCGACTTGATCGTCGACTACGTCCTCAACCTCAAGCGTAAGAACTACGCCGAGGCGACCGTCGCGCGCAAAGTCGCCGCCATCAAGTCGTTCTTCCAGTACATGCAGGCCGAGGGCAGCATTCGCCGCAACCCGGCGGAGAACATCGACTCTCCCCGCGTCGGCCGCTCCCTCCCCAAGCCGCTCTCTGTGACCGAAGTCGATGAGCTGCTCGAACAGCCGCTCAAGCGCAACTCGCCCGAGGCCCGCCGCGATCGCGGGATGCTGGAGTTGCTGTACGCCACCGGCCTCCGCGTCACCGAGCTGGTTTCGCTGAACATCGAGGATCTCAACATGTCCCCGCCGCACCCCTACGTCCGCTGCATGGGGAAGGGGCAGAAGGAACGCACCATCCCGATTCACGAGCAGGCTGCTTCGGCCGTCGTGGACTACATGAACGAAGGCCGCGCGAATCTCGTGAAGAACCGGAACGAGCCCGCCCTTTTCGTCAACCGCCGCGGCGAGCGCCTCACCCGCCAGGGCTTCTGGTTGATCCTGAAGCAGTACGCGAAAGATGCCGGCATCACGAAGCCGGTGACGCCGCACACGTTGCGGCACTCCTTCGCCACTCATATGCTGCGTGGAGGCGCGCCCCTCCGCAACGTCCAGGAACTCCTCGGACATGCCAACATCTCCACCACGCAGGTCTACACGCAGATCGCCAACGAGCACGTCCGCCAGGTCTACGACAAGGCTCACCCCCGCGCCCGCTAAACGCGCGATCCAGACCGCCATCAACGGCCGCCCTCTCGCGAGGACGGCCGTCCTGTTGTTCGCCGCGCTGGCGCTCACGATCGCGGCCTGCGACGACGCCGACAACGAGGGCGCAAGCGCCACGCCGACGGTGACAGCTGCACCCACGGCGATGCTCACCGCGACCGCCGCGCCCGCACCCACGCCGGATCTCGCCGCGCTCATCGATACGCGGGCACCGCTGCCCCTCAACGATCCGCGCGCGCTCTCCGGCCGTTACCGCAGGACGGACGGCGTCGCACCCGCATCGCGTCCGTTTGCGGGCGAGGCCGTCGCCGCATCGTCGCGCGAGTTCATCGTTTCACGCATCACGGGCGCGACGCTGTCACAGACGGCGCCGCCCG
>JACRBR010000204.1 GCA_016213125.1 Chloroflexota bacterium
CATCGCAGAACTGGAGGGCGAGCGGCGCGGTGGCTACGGCGGCTGCATCGGCTACTTCGACATGTCCGGCAACTGCGACAGCGCGCTCGCCATCCGCACCATTTGGATGAAGCCCGCCGCGGCAGGCGGCGCCGTCGCGTACGTGCAGGCGGCCGGTGGCGTCGTGTACGACAGCACGCCCGAAGAGGAGTACCTCGAGTCCGGCAACAAGGCCCGCGCGATGCTACGCGCGATCGAGGTGGCCGAAGAGCGCCAGGATGAGATGCCGCGCGGGTCGCTGGGGTATTGATGCTGGCAAGCAACGCGGAGGAATGGATGGCTCACTGCAGCGATGCCTGAACTGATGTCGGCCCTGCTGTTCGAGAAGAAGCAGCGTGCGCTCGTTGCGCACCGGCGCATGCCGCCGTTCGCCGGCCAGTGGATGCTGCCCTCCACGCTCGTGCGCGACGACGAGGCCGCCGAGGACGCGCTGCGCCGCCACGCTCACGAGCAGTTCGGCATGACGCTCGCGGAAGGCGACGAATCGTTTGTCGAAACCGTGTACCTGGCGGAGAGCTCGCATCAGTACGTGGCCAACATCTTCCGCGCGGCACTCCCCGCGGGGCCGTTGCGCTTCAACGCCGAGGGCGAGTACGACGATGCGAAGTGGCTCAGCGCGGCGGACCTCGAACAACTCAGCATGCCACCCGACATGCGGATCCCCCTCGCGAAGATCCTGACGGACCCCCGGTCGCTCCATACGCTCGACTGGGAACGGATGAGCCGCGAGGTAAACGCCGAGGCCGTTCCGCTCGCCGAGCGCGAGGCGGACGTAGGGGCGCAGCCTGCTGCGCCCGCCACGCGCGCTGCGCCTACTCCCCCGCCTGACAACGCCGCCGGTTGGAACACGATCGCAGCCGCATACCAGAAAGAACGGTATGGCGAACGCTTCGGCGATCGCCTCATGTGGTCGTGGCGCGTGTCCGAAGACGACCTGCACGTTCTTGATGATGTCGCCGGGAAGCGGGCTCTCGTACTGGGATGCGGCGGTGGACAGGATGTTGTGGCACTGGCGAAGTTAGGCGCGGTGGTCACCGGCATCGATCGTTCGGAGGTGCAACTCGCCTACGCGCGGAAGTACGCATCAGGGCGCACGGACAACGCGTCCTTCGTCGAGGGCGGGCTCGAGGATTTGTTGCGCTTCGACGACGACAGCTTCGATCTCGTGGTCTCCATCCATGCGCTGGAGTACGTGGAGCACGCCGAGGCGGCGCTGGCAGAGGCAGCGCGCGTGTTGAAGCCCGGCGGCGTGCTCGCGATCGCCGTAAAGCACCCCTTCGACGTCCACGTGGACGGCGGTCCTCCCTATCGCATCGTGTCGCCGTACTGGGCGGCGCACGGCGATTGGCCCTGGAAGTTCAAGGACGGAACGTCCGCGCCGTTTCGCCACTACTTCCGGACGATGTCGCAGTGGTTCGAACTCGTGACTGCCGCCGGTTTCACCATCGAGCGCGTCATCGAGCCATGCGAGGCGGACCTGCCGAAGGCCGAAGGCGACGAACTGGACGAGCGCTGGATGCGGCTTCTGCCGTACACATTGATCATCAAGGCGAGAAAACGATGACCGTCCTCCTGATCGACAACTACGACAGCTTCACCTACAACCTGTACCAGTACCTGGGCGAGCTGGGCGCGGAGGTCGAGGTCGTCCGCAACGACGCGATCGCGCCGGAAGACGTCGGCGAAATATCGCAGGACCACATCATCATCTCGCCCGGCCCGGGCAACCCCGACGACGCCGGCATCAGCAAGGACGTCATCCGCCGGTTCGCCGGCAAGATCCCTATCCTGGGCGTCTGCCTGGGCCACCAGTGCATCGGCGAGGTCTTCGGCGGCATCGTCGAGGGCGCGGGCGAGATCCTGCACGGCAAAGTCTCGAAGATCACGCACGACGGCAAAGGCGTATTCGCGGGCCTGCCTTCCCCGATCCAGGCGACGCGCTACCACTCGCTGGCCATCCGGCCCGACAGCGTGCCTGCCGTGCTCGAGGTCAGCGCCCACAGCGAGAACGGCCCCGGCCCGGGCGTAATCATGGGTGTGCGACACCGCGAGCTGGCGGTCGAGGGCGTGCAGTTCCACCCGGAATCCATCTTGACGCCGGACGGCCACGCCATCCTGCGCAACTTCCTCGCGATGAGGTCATCCCGATGAGGCCATGATATAGTGATATCACGATATCACGGAGGTGCCCGATGAAACGGCTGCTGGTGAGCATGGACGAAGAGCGCTACGAGGACCTTCGCCGCCTTGCCTTCGACAAGAAGGCGTCGATGGCCGACCTGGTGCGTCACGCGATCGAGAAGGTCTTTGAGGATCAGCTTGATGCAATCAGGATTAAACGAGGCTTGGAAGAACACGCAAAGGACCCCTCGGGCACAATCTCAATCGAGGAACTGATGGAGCAGATGGGCATTGAGGTACGAAGTCGAGGTCGTTCGAAGCGCTCAGCGCGCAGTGAAAAGGTTGCCAGCTGAGTACAGAGAGCGAGTGGCGCGTGCGATCGAGGCGCTTGGAGATAATCCGCGGCCGCGGGGATCTCAGAAGCTCTCCGGTTTCGACGGATGGCGGCTCAGGGTCGGTGAATATCGAATCATGTATACGGTTTCGGATCGAGCACGGTACGTGCAGGTGCAATGGATAGCGCGCAGGACTACGACCACCTATGACTGACTTCACCATCCGCGATGCCATCATGCAGCTCGCCGACCGCCGCGACCTGACGGAGGCCGAGGCCGCGCGCTGCATGGAAGAGCTGATGTCCGGCACCGCCACGCCCGCGCAGTTCGGCGCCTACGCCACCGCCCTCCGCATGAAAGGCGAGACCATCGACGAGATCACCGGCATGGCGAAGGTCATGCGGGAGAAGGCGAGCCGCATCGACATGAAGGGTCCGCTGCTGGACACGTGCGGCACCGGGGGCGACGAGAGCGGCTCGTTCAACGTCAGCACCTGCGCGGCCTTCATCGCGGCCGGTGCGGGTGCGCGCGTCGCGAAGCACGGCAATCGCGCCATGACCTCGCGCTGCGGTAGCGCCGATGTGCTGGAGGCGCTGGGCGCGAAGATCGACTTGACGCCGTACCAGGTCGCCACTTGCATCGAGAGGTCAGGCGTGGGGTTCATGTTCGCGCAGGCGTTCCACCCGGCAATGAAGTTCGTCGCCCCGCTGCGGCGGGAGATCGGCATCCGCACCGTGTTCAACATCCTGGGTCCGCTCACGAACCCCGCCGGCGCGACACACCAGGTGATCGGTGTCCCGCGCCCGGACCTGGTCGAGAAGATTGGGGCGGTGCTGGCGCGTCTGGGCGCGGACCATGCCCTGGTGGTGCATGGCGAGGACGGCTTCGACGAGATCAGCATCGGCGGCCAATCCATCGTCGCCGAGCTGCTCGATGGCGTCGTACGGACGTACATGGTCACTCCTGAAGACGCAGGCCTGCGACGCCACGACATCTCGACCATCATCGGCGACACACCGGAGCACAACGCCGCCGAGCTGCGCGAGGTGCTGGGCGGCCGCACGGGCGCCCTGCGAGACTTCGCGCTGCTGAACGCGGGCGCGGCGCTCGTCGCCTGGGGATCAGCCGCGGACCTGAAGACCGGCGTCCAGCAGGCGGCGCAGAGCGTGGACTCGGGCGCTGCGAAGGAAAAGCTCGAAGCGTTCATCGCCGCCACGAACGAGGTGTGAGATCGCGGACATCATCGACCAGATCGTCGCCGACAAGCGCGTGGAGGTGGAGCAGCGCAAGCTGCACGAGCCGCTCGACGCCCTGAAGCGGCGGCAGGACCTCGTCCGGACGCCGCAGTGGAGCATGGTGCGCTCCGTGCTCGAAGGGCCGCGCGGCCCCAGCGCCGGCGGCAAGCGCATCCAGCTCATCGCCGAGATCAAGAAGGCCACACCGTCGAAGGGGCGGCTGGTGGCAACGCTCGAGCATCGTGCGCTGGCCCGCGCCTACACCAACGGAGGCGCCGCCGCGATCTCCGTGCTCACCGAGTCGAAGTACTTCATGGGCGCGATCGACCACCTGTCCGATATCCGCGCCAGCCTCGACGGATCGTACCCGGGCGGGCGGCCTGCGTTGCTGCGCAAGGACTTCATCTTCGACCCCTACCAGGTGCACGAGGCCCGCGCGTACGGCGCAGACGCGATCCTCCTGATCGTGGCGATCCTGACCGACGAGAAGCTGGCAGAGCTGAACGAGCTCTCGCACAAGCTCGGGCTGGAGACTCTGGTGGAGGTGGCGAGCGAGGAGCAGGTGGAGCGTGCGCTGAAGGTCGATGGCGACATGATCGGCATCAACAACCGCGATCTGCGTACCTTCGAGGTGGACCTCGCCGTGACCGAGCGCCTGCGTCCGCTGATCCCGCTCGACCACGCGGTGGCGGCGCTCAGCGGCGTTCATGCCCGTGCCGATGTCGAGCGCATGGCGAAGTGCGGCGTCCACGCCGTCCTCGTCGGCGAGTCGCTGATGACAGCCCCCGACGTCCCCACGAAAATGCGCGAGCTGCTGTTATGAGCAAGCCAGAAACACGTACGGACCGGTCTTCAGACCTGTCCTCCTCGTCGTCCGGCAGCCGGTGCGTGGTTATCCAGATGCACGGCGAGCCCGGCAGCGGTAAGAGCACGCTCGCCAGCGCGCTAGCCCCGCGGCTCGGCGCCGTCGCCCTCGACAAGGACATCCTCAAGGCCGCCCTCCTCCGCGCCGGCGTCGCCGAGCGCCAGGCCGCGCCGGCCGCCTACGAGGCCTTCTTCGCCCAGGCCCGCGCGCTCACCGCCGCCCGGCACTCCGTCATCCTGGATAACCCCGTCTACTGGGAGTCCGTCGAACGGCACTGGCTCAACATCTCCGACGACTCGGGCTCCCCCCGCATCCTCATCGAGTGCGTCTGCCCCGACCGCGACGTGCTCGTGCATCGCCTTTCGACGCGCGATGCCGTCGAGTCGCAGCCCCGCGACCCGTTGGATCTTCGGCGTCACCCCGGCGCCGTCGCGACGGCATACCAGCCGCGCCTGACCCTCGACACCACGCGCTCCCTCCCCGATCTCATCGACGAAGCGCTGGCCTACATCGAAGCCTCGCTCGACCTCCCGCCGCCCCCAACGCCCAACACCCAACGCCTGACGACTACAACGCCATGACCCGCGTGAAGATCTGCGGCTGCATGACAGTCGCCGACGCCGTCGCAGCGGCGGAGGCGGGCGCCGACTTCATCGGGATCAATTTCACCCCTAACAGCCGTCGGCGCGTGTCGGTCGAAGAGGCGTCGCTGATCGTGCGCGCGGCGGGCACGCCTTTGCGGGAGATGGAGCAGGAAGAGCCGCCGCCGTCACACCCCGGCCACTTCGACACGATCGAGGCGTGGTTCGCCCACGGCGCCCAGGCCCTCGACCGCCTGCTCGCACGCAAGCGCCCGCTCGTCGTCGGCGTGTTCCAGTACCAGCACATCGAAGACGTCAACCAGATCGCCGACGAGACGGGCATCGATCTCATCCAGCTCAGCGGCAGCGAGCCGTGGTCCGACGCCCTTCTGGCCAACCGCCAGGCCATCCAGGTGCTCCGCCCGCGCCACGGCATGACGGCGGACGAAATCGCCGCATACATCAAGCCGGGCGCCGCCCTCGCCTTCATGCTCGACCCCAGCAGCGGCACCGGCACCGCCGGCGAATGGCCCGCCGCCGCCAAAATCGCCGCCCTCATCCCCCTCTGGCTCGCCGGCGGCCTCACCCCCGCCAACGTCGCCGCCGCAATAGCTGCGATGAAGCCATGGGCCGTCGACGTCGCGTCGGGCGTCGAGACGCACGGCATGAAGGATCCGGCAAAGATCGCGGCGTTCGTAACGGCAGTCCGGGAGTATGACGAAGGACCGCCTGGCACCCGTACGGACAGGTCTTTAGACCTGTCCTCGCGTGGTAACAGCATGGATGCCCGGGTCTTCGAGCCGCGGCGTTCATCACCGCGCATGGTGTCGTTTCCCTATCGCGGCGGCTATCGCTACCACCTCGTGTTCACGACCAGGGGATTGAAGCCACTGCTGCGTGGCAGGTGGGCGGAGTTGGCCGTCGATGAACTCAAGGCGGCTGCAACGACGGCGGGCTTTGTGGTCGAGGCCTTCTGCGTCATGCCCAATCACATTCATGTGTTGTTGGCGGGAGACGCGGTGTTGGATTCGGACCTCAAGGGATTCGCCCATCGGTTCAAGCAGACCGTGGGGTTTCGGTTCAAGCACGCAACCGGTGAACGACTCTGGCACCGGAGCTACTACGACCACGTTGTTCGAAGCAATGAGCCGATGCTGCCGCACGTGGCTTACATCCTTAATAACCCGGTGGCTGCCGGACTTGTGGAGACTCCGGCTGACTGGCCTCACTGCGGGCCTGCGGAAGCGCTCGAGGAGGTATCAGCGCCGCTGCAGGACAGGTCTAAAGACCTGTCCGTACGGGTCGAGGCGCTCGCCAGAGAATTCCGCGATCATGAAGCCGGAGACAGACCATGACCACCCCCACCCTCCCCGACGCCCTCGGCCACTTCGGCCCCTACGGCGGTCGCTACGTCCCCGAGACCCTCATGGTCGCCCTCAACGAGCTCGCCGCCGCCTTCACCGCCGCGCAGGACGACGAGACCTTCCGCACCGAGCTCGACCACCTGCTTCGCACCTACGTCGGCCGCCCGACGGCCCTGTACTTCGCCGAGAACCTCACCCGCAAACTCGGCGGCGCGAAGATCTGCATCAAGCGCGAGGACCTCGCGCACACCGGCGCGCACAAGATCAACAACGCCATCGCGCAGGGCCTGCTTGCCCGCCGCATGGGCAAGAAGAAGATCTTCGCCGAGACCGGCGCCGGCCAGCACGGCGTCGCCACCGCCACCGTCTGCGCCATGCTCGGCATGGAGTGCACCGTCTTCATGGGCGCCGAGGACGTGCGCCGCCAGTCCCTCAACGTCTTCCGCATGAAGCTCCTCGGCGCCAAGGTCGAGGTCGTCGAGAGCGGGTCGCGCACGCTGAAGGACGCCATGAACGAGGCCATCCGAGGCTGGGTGACGCACGTGCGCGACACCTACTACCTCATCGGCAGTGCCGCCGGCCCCCACCCGTACCCCTGGCTCGTGCGCGAGTTCCAGTCCGTCATCGGCAAGGAGGCACGCGCGCAGATCCTCGAGGCCGAGGGCCGCCTGCCCGACCTCGCGATCGCGTGCGTGGGTGGCGGCAGCAACGCCATCGGCCTCTTCCACCCCTTCCTCGAGGATGCGTCCGTGCGCCTCATCGGCGTCGAGGCGGCGGGCGAAGGCGTCGACACGCTGCACCACGCGGCCACGCTCTCGAAGGGCCGCCCCGGCGTCCTCCACGGCTCGAAGAGCTACCTGCTGCAGGACGAGTACGGCCAGGTGCAGGAGGCCCACAGCATCTCTGCCGGCCTCGACTACCCCGGCGTCGGGCCGGAGCACAGCTTCCTGAAGGACAGCCACCGCGCCGAGTACGTCGCCGTCACCGACAAGGAGGC
>JACRBR010000206.1 GCA_016213125.1 Chloroflexota bacterium
GGCGAGTACTTCAACGGCTTCACAGGCCGCATCTCCAAGATTGACCCGGTAACGGGGACGCGCACGACCGTCGTCGACGGGCTCCCCTCGCAGGCAGGTCCCGAGGGCGACTCCGTGGGCCCGGCCGATGTGGACTTCCTCGGCGGCAAGCTGTACTACGTGCAGACACACGGTGGCGAAGGTTACGGCTTTCCTGACAACCCGACCGGCATCTACCGCGTCGATGCGGATGGATCCATCCACCTGATCGCTGACATCGGCCAGTTCAACCTCGATAACCCGATCGCCGACGTCACCAGCGGAGCGCAGCTCGACATCGAGATCGGCGGCAACCCTTACTCGATGATCGTGCGCGATGGCGCCTTCCTGGTGGTCGACGGCAACCAGAACCAGGTGATCAGGGTGACCGCCGATGGCGACATCTCGCGCCTGGCCGAGTTCAGCGGGCACCCCGTCAGTACGGGCATCGCATCACAGGCAGGCGGGCCCCTCTATGTCGGCGGCCTGGGCCAGTTCCCCTTCACCGCTGAGGACGGCAACGTCTACAGGATCGGGTTCCCCACCGGCAACATCACTGAGATCGCGGACGGCTTTAGCTCCGTCACCGATGTCGAGTTCGGCCCCGGCGGCCAGCTCTACGCCCTGACCTTCGGCGACCAGGCCGCGGACCCCAGCATGATTCCGTGGGACGTCTTCAGCGGAAAGATCCTGAAGGTGAACGGCGACGGCACGATGTCACCCGTCGTCGATGGTTTGAATCTCACGACGAGCCTCATCTTCGTCGGCGACACGGCGTACGTCTCGAACAACGGCGTGAGCATCCCCGGCGTGTTCGACGGCGAGATCGTCAAGATCGAGAACTTCTCGTCGCTCGAGCCGCAGGCGCCGCCCGCTCCTGCCCCGACGACCGCGCCCCCGGCACCGGCACCGACGCGCCCCACCGGGGTGATCACCGCGCCCGACACGGGCACTGGCACCGGCACGGCTGGCGATGACAACTCGTCCTTGCTGTGGTTGGTGCTCCTCGTCGGCGCTGCTGGCATTGCGTGCACAGGTGCGGCCGCAGCCGTAACGCGGCGCTAACAGCCCGCGGAACACGACGTATCGAAGGGGGACCGGCAGTTATGCCGGTCCCCTCTCTCTACGCAAAGGGTGGAGGCTAATTCCGCCGGAAGTCTGAGCCACATCGCCCGGTGCCCTGCCTACAATGGCTACGAACAGTGCGGGCCTGAGCACCTCGAAGCGCGACACGTCAGCAAACGAAGAGTAGTGGGAGCGAACGATGACACGGTGGAACATTCATGCAGTGGCGGGTGCCGCCGGTCTCGCGCTGGCGGCGCTGACGATAGCATGCGGCGATGACGCAGGCGGTTCGAAGACCCCGGCCGCCTCGGCCACCGCCCCATCATCGACCCCGACCCGCTCGGTCGCAACCGCCACGCCCCCGCTGAGCCCCACCGTCCCGGCCCCGCCGACGTCGCAGCCCGAGCCGTCCGCCACCGCCATGCAGGTCGCCCCCACGGCGACATCGCCCGCCGCTGCCGCCACGCCGGAGCTTCAGCCCACGCTGGCGCCCCCGCCGCCCCCTCCGGGTGGTGGCGCCACAACCGCCACGGTTGCGGCCGTCAACACGTCGTTCTCACCCGGGTCGTTAACCCTGCCGGCGGGGGCGACGGTCACGCTGACCTTCGACAACCAGGACGATGGTGTCAGTCACGACATCACCATCTTCGATCCGGCCGGCGCGCAGATCGCCGCGACCGATCTCGGCACCGGCCCGGTCGTCCAGACGGTAACCTTCACGCTCGGCGGGCCGGGGAGCTACTCGTTCAAGTGCTCCATCCATCCGCAGCAGATGCGCGGATTCATCAGGGTGCAGTAACGTAGCGCGCGGGCCCTAATGATCCTACTCGCGTGTGATCGTTACCAGCGCTCGTCGGCGGGCCACTCGCCGCCGGGATCGTCCTTGAAGATGCGAACCCTGCGATACGGCTCGCGCCCCGCACTGCGCGACACCAGGTTGTAGCGTTGGGCCAGCTGGTGCTGCAGCCGCCGGATGTACGCGTTCTGTGGCGTTAATTCGATCGACGGGTCGCCCTGGTTCAGGACGGTCGTGATCGCGTCCTCCGCCTCCTGCATGGCGTACTGCATGGGCGCGCCCACCTCGCCGCCGTCCAATCGTCCCTGCATCGAGAGCAGCCCCTGCTCGATTTGCGCGACCGCGTTGGTCTTCAGGACGTAGATGGGGATCCCGCGCGCCTCGGCGTCGCGTAGCGACTGCGGCTTGCGGCGGAAGAACGACCGCAGCGTGATGACCGTATCGGCGTCTCGCAGCTCATCGGTGATGGCTACGCGCGCCCCCGTCTCCCGGACCGCCTGTTCCAGCCGTTTCCGCGAGATCCCGAACGGGTAGACGCGCCGAAAGGGCTGATCATCGCCCCCCGGGGCGATAGGGGGATGGTCGGCGCGTTCGTCCGCCGCACCGCGGCGGCCCAGCACGTACGGGCGGCGATCGCGCTCCATCCGCATCTCCGCCGGGATGCTTCGCGGCACCTCCAGCACGCGGATGTCGCCGCTCTCGTCCAGTTCGCGCACTTCCGCCGGCATCTTGTACCCGCGCAGCATCGCGTCCACCGTCTCCGCCACGTCGCGATGCACCGCCACCCGGTCCCAGCTCTGGATCTCCACCACGATGTCGAACGTCGGCGGCGCCTTCCGCTCCAGGATGGACTTCTGCGTGCCGCGCCTGCGCGCCTCTTCGTCGCCCAGCGTCACCGACTGGATCCCGCCGACCAGGTCGGCCAGCGTCGGGTTCATGATCAGGTTCTCCAGCTCATTGCCGTGCGCCGTCGCCACAAGCTGTACGCCCCGCTCGGCGATGGTGCGCGCCGCCGCCGCCTCCAGCTCCGTGCCGATCTCGTCGATGACGATGACCTCCGGCATGTGGTTCTCCACCGCCTCGATCATCACCGCGTGCTGCAGCGCCGGCGTCCTCACCTGCATGCGACGCGCCTGCCCGATCGCCGGGTGCGGGATGTCGCCGTCGCCCGCGATCTCGTTCGACGTGTCCACGATGACGACGCGCTTGTTCATGTTGTCCGCCAGCACCCGCGCGACTTCGCGCAGCATGGTGGTCTTGCCCACGCCCGGGCGCCCCAGCATCAGCATGCTCTTACCCGTCTTCACCAGGTCCTCGATGACCCGGATCGTCCCGTAGACCGCTCGTCCAACCCGGCACGTCAGCCCCACGATGCGGCCGCGGCGATTCCGGATGCAAGAGATCCGGTGCAGCGTGCGCTCGATCCCGGCGCGGTTGTCGTCGCCGAACTCGCCGATCCGGGCGACCACGTACTCGATGTCTTCGGCCGATACTTCGCGGTCGGACAGCACCAGCTCGCGCCCCGGATAACGGGCCTCGGGCTTGCGGCCCAGGTCCATCACGACCTCCAGCAGGCCGGAGTTGTCCTCGGCGCGGCGCAGCGGGTCGCTCACGTGCGGGGGCAGCGCGTTCAGAAGCAGGTCCAGGTCGTCCGTGATGATGCGCTCTACCATCTCGTTATCCAAAGGTTGTCTGCACCGTCGCGGGCACCTTCACCCGCTCCTTCACCGGCCGTACCGTCCTGCGCGACAGCACCGTGTACTCCTCCGCCGCCTCGAACCCCAGCCGCTCCAGCCGCGAGGCCAGCTCCACCTGGTACTCCGGCACGATGGTCACCGCCCGCTCGCGGTTGGCCACCTTCGTCAGCGCCGCC
>JACRBR010000022.1 GCA_016213125.1 Chloroflexota bacterium
AAGTTCGAGGGCGGATACCACGGCCACAGCGACGGTCTGCTGGCGAAAGCCGGCTCGGGCGTGGCGACGCTCGGGCTGCCGGACAGCGCGGGCGTGCCGGCATCGTTCGCGGCGGAGACGCTGGTCGTGCCGTTCAACGATCCTGCGGCAATCGAGCAGGTGTTCGGCGAGCACGGGGCTGAGATCGCGGCGCTGATCACGGAGCCGGTGCCGGCGAACATGGGGCTGGTGCCCCCGGAGGCAGGCTTCCTGCAGTTCCTCCGCGACGTGACCGCCGCACATGGCTCGTTGCTCATCTTCGACGAAGTGATCACGGGATTTCGGCTGGGTTTCGGCGGCGCGCAGATGTACTTCGGCGTGGTGCCGGACATCACCTGCCTGGGGAAGATCATCGGCGGCGGCCTGCCGGTGGGGGCGTACGGAGGGCGCGCGGACATCATGGCGATGATCGCGCCGAGCGGGCCCGTGTACCAGGCGGGGACGCTGAGCGGCAATCCGCTGGCGATGGCGGCGGGCATCGTGACGCTGCGGACGTTATCGAATCCGGGCGTGTATCGGGCGTTGGATGAGATGGGGGCGCGGCTGGCCGAGGGCCTGCGGGAGGCGGCGCGCGAGGCGGAGTGCGATGGCGTCACGGTGGCGCAGATGGGATCGATGCTGACCGTGTTCTTCTGTGCCGAATCACCGCGCGACTACGCGAGCGCGAAGCATGCCGATACCGAGCGCTACGGCCGATTCTTCAGGGCGATGCTGGACGGGGGCGTGTACCTTCCGCCGTCGCAGTTCGAGGTGATGTTCGCGAGCGTGGCGCACCAACAGCGTGACTTCGACCAGACGCTGGCGGCCGCTCGAACGGCGTTCGCTGGTAGTCGGTAGTCGATAGCCGATAGCCAATAGCTGATAGGGAAGGAGGCTCCGTATGCCAGTCCAGTCACACCGTGACCTCGTCGTCTGGAACAAGGCCATGGACCTCGCGGTCCAGGTCTACGGACTCACCTCGAGCTTCCCGGCGAGTGAGCGCTGGAGGCTCATCGATCAGCTTTGCCGCGCGGCCGCGTCTGTCCCCGCCAATATCGCCGAAGGCCAGGGGCGAAGCTCGCCCAAGGACTTTGCGCACTTTCTTGCGATTGCCCGGGGCTCCCTCAACGAGACCGAGACCTTCATCATGCTTGCCATCAGGCTCGGGTACCTAGCGGAGGCCCAAGCCGAACCGGTCCTGGCTTTGTTGACCGAAGTCAGCAAGATGCTCGGCTCGCTCCGCACCAAGGTCGCGGCTCAGCGCAGCCGGTGATCTCGCTATCGGCTATCAGCTATCGGCCATTCACTATGGACTTCGTCGCCCGATATACTCAGTGGAGGAGCACACACAGATGCTGGGAACGCTTGTCGGGACCGTCCGCCGCAACCACGCGCTGGAGCACGCCACGATTACGGTGATGCTGCGCAAGATCGGTCATGACGTGCGGATGGTGGGCCGGGCGACTGGCGACGGGTACTTCCTCTACGCGGACGTCCCCACGTCGCTGCTCGAGGAGTCCACGCGCGAAGCGCTGGCCCGCCTGAAGGGCGGCGAAGGGCACCTGGCGGTGACGCCCCTGTGCGGGACGAACATCGCGGTGGCCGGGGCGATGACGGCGCTGGCGGCGACGATGGCGCTGGGCAGCGGCCCGAACCGCGCGGAGAAGCTGCCGAACGCAATCCTGGCGTCGATGCTGGCGGTGATCGCCGCGCAGCCCGTGGGCCGTATCATCCAGCGGTACCTGACAACGAGCCCCGACCTATCTGACACGGAGATCGTCGGCATCAAGCAGGGTGGCCGTGGCGGGGCGAAGTTCCACAAGGTGCTGACGAGAAGAGCCGCGGCCGACGCCTGACGATGTCTGTTCTCGTGGGGCAGGTGAAGTGTGTCGGGATGCCGTGTTAGGTTGTGCCAGTGCCCCCGTAGCTCAGAGGACAGAGCACCGGACTTCTAATCCGATGGTCGCAGGTTCGAATCCTGCCGGGGGTGCCAGACCTCCCACCTGAATTCCGGGAGTTCACCGGGCTCACGCCGACCCAGTACGTCGATGTCCGGCGGCGGTTCCTGCGCGAACATCCCGGCCACGCGCTGGATACCTGGCCGCTGCCGGCCGATTGATTCCTTACAAGACCAACAGATTACGAAACGTTACCTTGGAGGCACCCCAAAGCAGAGGAGGCCCCATGGGTACAGTAGTCATGTACGGCTCGGTGTCGGTCGACGGCTTCATCGCGGACGAGAATGACGAGCCCGGACCGCTGTTCGACTGGTTGCTCAGCGGTGACGTGCCGTTGGACGAGAGCGGCGTCCTGAAGGTGTCGCAGGCGTCCTACGACTACATCCGGCCGTATTGGGACCAGATCGGGGCGACAATCGCCGGCCGCCACGTCTTCGACATGACGAACGGCTGGGACGGGACACCTCCGGCTGGGGTCGATCACGTCGTCGTCGTGACCCACCGGGGAAGGCCCGAGGGCTGGTATCCCGAGGCGCCGTTCTACGTCGCCGACGGCATTGAGGCTGCCATGGCCAGGGCGCAGGAACTCGCGGGTGACCGCGTGGTAGAAGTCGCCGCCGGCGACGTCGGTGGCCAGCTGCTTGCCGCGGGTCTGATCGACGAGGTGCGCATGGACGTCGTGCCTGTCGTGTTCGGGTCCGGCAAACGCTACTTCGGGTCGGTCCACGCGCAGCACCTGCTGGAGGATCCTGACGAGACGATCCAGGGCAGCCGAGTGCTCCACCTGCGCTATCCGGTGCGCCATTGACCGATCTGACTGGGTACGCGGAGAAGTCCACTGCGGACTGTGACACAAAGATCGGGCCCCAGGCTGCGTTGGGCATCGCGGGCTCTGTTCGGGCAGCCGACGCCGATCCGCCCGGCACCTCACCAGCGGCAAGTTCAACTCAAGATCACTGGTTGCCGGTTTCCGTCGTACGCCAAGTTCCGGTGCGCATAAGATGACAAGAACGCCCCCGGAAATAGCGCGCGTTTCGGGCGGCGGTTGGTGAACCAGACCCTTCGATGCGCTATACCGGCAGCATGACGAACGCATTTGTTCAGAGCATGGCCAGGAACTTTGAGGACGCGCTCCGGCTGATGGAGGCCGCGCTGTCCGACTGCCCGGACCGGTTGTGGGAGACGGACCTGTGGCCGGACGAGGCGCCGACAGGCCCAGGGCCACACGGGGGATTGCACGGTTCATCCCCATGGTTTCTGGGCTACCACGCCCTGACGTGCCTGGACTACGACCTCGCCGGCGACTTTGAGCCGTGGCACCCGCCGAAGCCGTTTGACGAGAACACGTGGTCCTTTCCCAACCGCATTTTCACCAGGGCCGAACTGCTCGGGTACGTGGACCACTGCCGCGAGCGGGTGCGCCGCACGCTCGATGCGCTCACCGATGATGCTGCGGCCCGCCCACTCCCTGCGACCCATCGATACCGCGGCACGCTGTATGCGGTAAATGCCGGCAGCATCCCGCTGCACGTCGTCGAGCACGCCTCCCAGATCCGCCAGTTCCTCACCGCCGCCGGTATCAAGCCGCAACCGACCGAGGCACGTACACTCCCGCGGGTCGAACTGGTGAACTATTGCCTTGACTTGTGTGACTGATAG
>JACRBR010000208.1 GCA_016213125.1 Chloroflexota bacterium
CACGTGCTAGGTGGCCCGCGTCGCGACGCCTGCCACGATCTCGTACACCGTCGCCGACTTCCGGAAGCCCGCATCGAACCGGTCCGGATCCGGTGACGGGATCCCGGCCTGGTCGACGTCGAAGGCGGCCAGCACGCTGGCGCGTCGGGAGGCGTCCAACTCGGACAGGACGTCGTCGAGGAGCAGCACCGGCTTCTCGCCCGAGCGGGCGTACAGGAGGCGGGCCTCCGCCAGCCGCAGCGACAGGGCCGCCGTGCGCTGCTGGCCGCGGGAGGCGAACGAGGCCGCGGGCTCGCCGCCGAGCGTCATCGACAGGTCGTCGCGGTGGGGGCCGCTCAGCGTGACGCCGGCGGCGATGTCGCGCGAACGGTTGGCGCGCAGCTTCTCGAGCAGCGCCGCCTCGGCTTCCTCCGCGGCGGCATCGGCGATGCGTTCCGCCTTCCAGCCCTCCGCGAAACGCGGCGCGTACGCTACCTCGAAGCGCTCGCGCTCGCCGCTGAGCCGCGCGTGCCCGGCGGCAGCGTGTACCGCCAGCTCGGCGACGGCTGCGGCGCGTGCCTGGGCGATGCCGGTGGCCTCGCGCGCCATCTCCTCGTCCCAGTAGTCCAGCTCGTCGCGCTTGCCGTCGCCCTCCTGGATGCGTTTCAGCAGCGCGTTCCGCTGCGTGATGACCTTGTTGTAGCGCGAGAGCGTGCGGCCGTAGCGGTGGTCGGCCTGCGTCAGCATCACGTCGAGATATCGCCGCCGCATGCCGGGGGAGCCGCGTACCAGCTCCATGTCGTTGGTGGTGAAGAGCACGGCGGTGATCTGCCCCGCCGCGTCGGTGCCGCGCTTCGCGACGCCGTTCACCTTGAACCGCTTCGACGCCACGAGCCCCCGCGCGCCCTCCCGGCCGACCACCGTCAGCTCGACCGTCACCTCGCCGTCGCCCCGCACGGCCGTGCCCATGACGCGTGCGAAGGGCTGCGTCTCATCGCGCGTACTCCAGGCGATGTAGTCGGCGTCGCCCTCCGCGCGGTCCGCGCGCCCCGTCGCCAGCAGGGAGATCGCCTCGAGGACGTTCGTCTTGCCCTGCGCGTTCTCCCCGAGCAGCAGCACCACGCCGGGCGTCGCCTCGACGGTCTGGCTCGCGTAGTTGCGGAAGTTGGTCAGCGAGAGCGCCCGCAGGTACATCGCCCGCGAGTGTAGCGGTTAGGGGCGAGGGACAAGGGGTCAGGGACAAGGGGGTAGGGACAAGGGACAAGGGGGTAGGGACAGGGGGTAGGGACAGGGGACAGGGGACAAGGGGTTAGGGGACGTCGGGGCCGTCTCTTTGTAACGTCCGGGAACCAGAAATCGTCAATACGGAAGGAGGGACGCGGGCGCCCGCCCGGCTATTCCGAACCGCCGGGCCGCGATATGATCCTCCGGCGAGAACGAAGACTCAGGAGGGCCGCCGTTGCTCCCCAGCCAAGAAGTACCGGGCAACTACATCTACTGGATTTCGCTGGCCGGCCTGATCGGCTTCGCCCTCTACTCCATCTCCGTCAAGGTCTCCGTCTTCGCGCGCGGCCGCCCGGACTGGCGCTTCGACCACCTGGTCGAGCGGGTGACCTCGCTGGTCCCGTACCTGCTGGGCAACGCGTGGGTAGCGCGGAAGCAGTACTGGTACAGCGGGATCCTGCACTCGCTCATTTACTGGGGCTTCATCGTCCTGCAGGTCCGCACGATCAACTTCCTCCTGAAGGGATTCAACGAGGACATCTCGCTGGAGCACGGCGCCGGCATCGGCATCCTGCAGGACGGCTACGACGTGCTCATCCGGGCGCCGATGGACGTCTTCAACATCCTGGTGCTCGTCGGGTGCGGGATGGCGGCGTGGCAGCGGCGGTTCTGGAAGCCCGCCCGCATGACCTTCAACATGGATGCCTGGCTCATCCTGTTCTTCATCGCCTTCCTCATGGTGACCGACGTCTTCACGAACAGCTTCGAGATCGCGTCCGACCCCGGGCGCAACGGCGAGAAATTCTCGTTCCTTGCCTACGGCCTGTCGGAGGTGTGGAACAACATCGGCATGTCGCAGGGCGTGAAGGAGGGCATGCTCACGTTCTGGTGGTACGCCCACCTCTACGACTTCCTGCTCTTCCTGAACTACTTGCCCTATAGCAAGCACTCCCACGTGCTCAGCGTCGTCTTCAACGTCGCCTACCGCCGCATCGAGCCCACCGGCAAGCTGCAACCCATCAAGGACTTCGAGGCACTCGAGCGCTTCGGCGCCAACCAGATCGAGGACCTCACCTGGAAGCAGATGCTCGACGCCTACACCTGCACAGAGTGCGGGCGCTGCGAGATAAACTGCCCCGCCTTCCTCACCGGCAAGGAGCTCTCGCCGAAGAAGATCATGCACGACCTCCGCGGCGTCGTGGAGCAGGAGGTGCGGAAGATCCAGTCGCCGCTGTTCGTCTGGGACGCCTTGAAACCGCCCTCGGAGAGCGCGAACGGCAACGGCCACGCGCCCGCCGCTGGCAACCTCACCCTCATCGAGGCGGTCGGCTTCAACCCCATCTGGGACTGCGTGACCTGCGGCGCCTGCATGTTCCAGTGCCCGGTGTTCATCGAGCACGTGCCATACCTGCAGGACATGCGGCGCTTCCTCACCATGAACGAAGCCAACATGCCTGAGACCGCCGCGGCCACGCTGATGCAGATCGAACAGCGCGGTCATCCGTGGCGCGGCACGCAGTTCACGCGTTCGTCGTGGATGGAGGGGCTCGACATCCCCACGTTTGACGGCAGCCAGAAGTACCTGTACTGGGTCGGCTGCTCCGGGGCGATGGTGGACCGCAACATCCCCATCACCCGCGCCGTCGCCCGCCTGCTGACCGAGGCCGGCGTCAGCTTCGGCTGCCTGGGCGAGGAGGAGCAGTGCACGGGCGACCCGGCACGCCGGCTGGGCAACGAGTACCTGTACCAGGAGCAGGCGAAGTCCCTCATCGAGGTGCTGAAGGCGAAAGGCGTCGAGCGCATCATCACCAACTGCCCCCACTGCTTCAACACGATGCAGAACGAGTACCCGGACTTCGATGGAACATTCGAGGTCATCCACCACACCACCTTCCTGAACAAGCTGCTGAGCGACGGCGCGCTGGTGCCGAAGAACGACCTGCCGCTGGCCATCACCTACCACGACTCGTGCTACCTGGGCCGCCATAACGGCAACTACGACAGCCCGCGCGACATCATCGACCGGCTGCCCGGCGGCTCGCGCGTCGAGATGCCGCGCAGCCGCGAGTGGAGCTTCTGCTGCGGCGCCGGCGGCTCGCACATGTGGGTCGAGGAGTCGAAGGGGAAGCGCATCAACGTCGCCCGCACCGAGGAAGCGCAGGAGACCTGCGCGCAGATCGTCGCCACGGCCTGCCCCTTCTGCATCCAGATGTTCGAGGACGGGATCCCCACCGTACAGCCCGACGAAGAGAAGCGGATGAAGACCTTCGACGTGGCGGAGCTGCTGGAGCTAACCGTCATCGGCCGCCCCTCCGGCGGCTCGCCAGCGTCCGACGCGATGGGCATCGGCCCCGGTGGCGATTCGCCCCCCGCGCTCGAGGCAGAGCCGGTCGAGGCGTAGCGAGCGGGCAGGCGGTGTGAATGGATACCTCGGACCGGGATAACGAACGGTCACCGCAGGAGTGGCTCGATGTCATCGAGCGGCTGGGTGCAATAGTCCCCGGTGGCGTTGAGTGGAGTTCCCTGTCCGAGGGCTTGGCCTATGTCATGGCCGGTGAGGCGGCGCAGGCGCTGGTACGCGACCTCCAGGCAGAGGCGACGAATTACTTCCCGGACTTCTTCGAAGAACTCGAGGGCCTTCTGGCTAGAGCCGATCCAGCCGAGCGAGAACTGCTCGTCGTCGGGTTCGTGGAGGGGCTACAGAACGTCTCTCTCAACAACGAAGTACCACTCAGCCGTTGGGATCCATGGCTCCGTGACCTCACTCGCGAAGGGTGGGATGTGATCAGCGGGTTTTGGAGTGGCAAGTTGAAGAAGGGATCCCTGGATATCTACCTGCAAACCGGGCATCGGTGATACGCGGTTCCTTCGTTCTGACAGACTGTCCGCCCTCGCAACCGAGGCGCTTTCTTGTTATTCGACCTTATGGTCGTGCGTAATCCGGTGGCGCGATCGCTGACCATAAGCGTTTGACAGTAGCGCACTATCGAAGCGTTGCCCGATGTCAAGTCGTGTGAGATAGTGGCTGCGTCCCCGCAGGGAAGTTCCTGGCGAACCAAACGAGTCCGGAGGAGTGCTCGTACCATGACGACGTACGCTCGCGTGCTAGCCGCTGCCGCCGCGTTGATCGCGGCACTTTCGCTGTCGATCGTCGTGGTCACACAGGCCGCGAGCGTTTCGTCCGGCGGCACGTCGTGGTATCCGACCGCCGCCGCCACAGAGACGGCCGCCGTCACGCGTACTGTCCTCGCCACGAAGACCACCGGCGTAACCGCCACACCAGTGGTTTCGCGCACGGCCGGCGCCACGACCACCGCCGTCATCACGCGCACACCCGCGGCCACAAGGACGGCGGGCACCGCGACCGCGCATGTGACGGGCACGCCCGGCACCGCGACGCCGACGGAAGATATCACCGGCACGCCCGGCACCGGCACTCCGACCGAAGACACCGCTACGGAGACGCCGGGCACTTCGACGCCGGGCACTTCGACGCCGACCGCCACCACGACGCCGACCTCCACGCCTACGGCCGTGGACACCGCGACGCCGACCGCGACCTCCACGAATACGCCCGTGACTGCGACCGCGACGCCAGTGACCGCGACGCCCACGCCTGTGACTGCGACCGCGACGCCAGTGACCGCGACGCCCACGCCGGTGACTGCGACGTCAACGCCGGTCACAACCACGGCGACCCCGTCGAAGACATCCCCGGCGAAGACGCACACGCCCACCTCGTCGTCGGGAACTGGCACGCCGAGCGCCAGCGTGACCGCGCCGTCTTCGTCGCCCACCTCGATCAACACCGTGCTGGGCATCGAGCGCCCGATTCCCGGAGGCCCGAACCGGATCCTGCCCTCCACGGGCGATGGCACGGAATCTTCGGGCTCGACCCTGCTGGTCGCGCTGGCCGGGCTCGCGGCGGGAGCGGGCATCCTTGCCGGTATCGTCGCGGCCGCCCGGCGCCGCCAACCGTAGAACCCGCGCATCTGCTACGCACGGACGGCGGCACCACCAGCGTGGCCGCCGTCTTGTCATCGCTCCTGACAAGCGCGTGTCACCAGCGATCTTGATCCGGCCGCGCCTCCTGACACAATGTTGGCAGGAGGACGGGTTTATGATTGACAACTCCGCCGCTGGAGACGCGGCGTCACGAGTACACGAACGGAGCATGAAGATGGAAGTCGGACAGTTCGGAATCAACCTGACCAGCGAGCAGCCGGAGAAGCTGCAGGCGTTCTACCGCGACGTCGTCGGCCTGCCGAAGCGCCCCGACATGGGCGACGGCGCCTTTGCCCTTGGCGCCGCGACGCTCTTCGTCGACGGCCACAGTGAGACGAAGGGCGCCGCGAAGGAGCCCCAACGCTACCTGCTGGATCTGTTCATCGGCGATCTGCAGGCCGAGCAGGCGCGCCTCGAGGGCCAGGGCGTGAAGTTCATCCGCAAGGAGGGCAAGGAAGAGTGGGGTGGCACGATCTCGACCTTCTTCGACCCCGACGGCAACTACATCCAGCTCATCGGGATGCCCGCGCAATAACCACGAGCAGCTGTTCTCGCCATACTGCCGAATAGAGGGAGCGTGTTGTGAACGTCGGCCTTGTCATCCTCAACATCAACAGCGAACAGCCGCAGGAACTCATGCGGTTCTACCTTGACGTCGTCGGTCTGCCGCGCCATCCCGACGCTAACCGCGAGAGCACGCTGATGGCCGGCCCACTGGAGCTGGTCTTCGACACTCACAGCGCGGTGCACGGCAAGGCACCGCAGCCGGAGCGCATGCTCCTGAACCTCTTCGTAGATGACATCGCCGCGGAGCAACAACGTCTGGAATCGGCAGGCGTGCGTTTCACCCGCTCGCAGGGCCGCGAGGGCTGGGGCGGCGTGATCTCCACCTTCGCCGATCCCGATGGCAACTACCTGCAACTGATCCAGTTCAAGCCGGAGTAACACTGTGGCATCGTGGAGCGTGTTCGCTGCCGCCGCACCGGAGATCGCCGCCGTAGGCGCCGGCCTCCTGGAGGAGCACCACCTCGCCTACCTGGCGACCGTGCGGCGCGACGGCGCGCCGCGCGTGCATCCGGTGTCGCCGTTCTTCGTCGAAGGCCGCCTGTTCGTGGCCACGCCGCCAACCTCGCCGAAAGCGGGCGACCAGCAGCGCGACGGCCGTTACGCGATGCACTGTCTCCCCGGCAAGAACGACGCAGAGTTCCGAATCCGCGGCCGGTCGCGCCTGCTGCCGCCGGGCGCCGATCGCGACGCCGTCATCGAGCGCGGTCCGCATTACGCACGCGACGAAGACTGCATCTTCGAGTACGACATCGAGGAGGCGGCGAGCGCGAACTGGGTGAACGTCGGGCAGCCCGGCACCTACCCGGTGCGCAGCCGCTGGACCGAGCGAGGCGGCGCGAGCACATGAGACGAGCCGACCGCCTGTTCCAGCTCATCCAGCTCATGCGCCGCCGCAATGTCGCGACGGCCGCGTGGCTGGCCACCGAGCTCGAGGTCTCGGAGCGCACCATCTATCGCGACGTCCGCGATCTCGTGCTCTCTGGCGTACCCATCGAGGGTGAGGCCGGCGTCGGGTACATCCTGCGCCGGGGGTTCGACTTGCCGCCCCTGATGTTCACCGAGGCCGAGATCGAGGCGATGGTGCTGGGTGCCCGCGTCGTCACCAGCTGGGGCGACCAGGGACTCGCTCGCGCAGCCGGCGACGCCCTGGCGCGGGTCGAGTCTGCGTTGCCGGACCGGCTGAAACAGAAGCTCGAGAAGACGCCGCTGTTCGCACCCGGCTTCCACGTGCCGCCGCAGATCGCAGGGTCGCTCACCGCCCTCCGCACCGCCATCGACGAGCACCGCAAGGTCCAGCTCGAGTACACCAGCGGCAAGAGCGAGGACACCGACCGGATCGTCCGGCCGCTCGGGCTGTTCTTCTGGGGTAACAGCTGGTCGGTGACCGGCTGGTGCGAGATGCGGGAGGACTTCCGCAGCTTCCGCCTGGACCGCATTCGGGCCCTCCAGCCGCTCCGGGAGCGCTTCCACGACGAGCCCGGCCGCACGCTCGAGGACTACTTCGCCCGTCAGGGGGAGTCCGAGATGTAGCTTTGGCGCTGGCCAAGACCGGCTTTTCTCCGGACGGGAGGTCCGGAGAATCCGGGTAAATGTCCCTTAAAGCCCCTAAGGAAGCGGCCTCCGCGGGCCGATGATCAAGCCGGTGGCACGAGCATACGCCCCCGGCCGGGTTCACATCGATTTAATCGCCGCTTAACCCGCGCGTCCCGGCCCGCCGCTACCATGCAGACACGGACATAGAAACGCAACGACGGACTCAGACGGAGAGCATGGACATGACCCAGCAGGACTCGACCATCGCCAACGCCGACCTGTGGAGCAAGTACTTCCAGGAACAGTGGAGCGCCTGGCTGCGACCCTTCGCCGGTTCCGACGCCCCGACGGTCGCCGCCGGCGCCGGTGCGCGCATGGCGAACCTGCTGACGCTGGTGGCCGCCGGCCCCATAGCCTGGCTCTACGCCAACAACGCGCCAAACGTGACGCCCATCAGGCCGGAGCGCCCTGCCACTGACTACTCCCACGAGATGGAGTCGGTCGAAGAGCACGCCGCCTAGACTCCAGCGATCAGGCGACACGAGAGGGCCCATCCGGGCCCTTTTCTCTTGCTTTGACCATCCGTGGAGAGCCGCCGTTCGGCAACTCGCCCCAACCTCACGCGGTTGTTACGATCCCGTCTGGCCGGGGCCTCCAACCTCCGGCCTCCAGCATCCAACGTCCGACTCCCAGGAGCCCTCTATATGAGCGTTCTCGTCAATGCGAATACACGCGTCCTCGTGCAGGGCATCACGGGAAAGGAAGGCAGCTTCCAGACCCAGCGCTGCATCGAGTACGGCACGAAGATCGTCGCGGGCGTGACGCCTGGCAGGGGCGGCGAGACGACCGAGCACGGCGTGCCCGTCTTCAACACCGTCCGCGACGCCGTCGGCGAGACCGGTGCCGACTGCAGCCTCATCTTCGTCCCGCCACCCTTCGCGGCGGACGCGATTCTGGAGGCGATGGACGCCTCCATCCCGCTGGCGGTCTGCATCACCGAGGGAATCCCGACGCTGGATATGGTGAAGGTGAAACGGGCTCTGAGCGGAGCGAAGACCCGCCTCATCGGCCCCAACTGCCCGGGCGTCATCACCGCGGGCGAGTGCCGCGTGGGCATC
>JACRBR010000209.1 GCA_016213125.1 Chloroflexota bacterium
CTTTGGCGTGTCGGGGCTCCTGCGAAACAGCGACCTTGTCATGTACGACCGGCAGACCGAGTCCTGGTGGCAGCAGATCACGGGTGAGGCAATCGTCGGCGACTTCACGGGTACACATCTCGACGCGCTCCCGTCCACGACAATCTCCTTTTCTGACTTCCGCGCTGCGCACCCGGAGGGACGCGTCCTCTCCCGCGAGACTGGATTCGACCGAGACTACGGCCGCAACCCGTACGCGTCGTACGACTCCACGGACCAGCCCTTTCTCTTCGACGGGGAGCTGGATGACCGGCTCGATCCCGTCGATCGGGTGGTCACCGTCTCGTTCGGTATCGATGCTGTGGCCTATCCCTTCAGCAGGCTGGTCGATAACCCCGTCGTGAACGACGTTGTAGGCCGGCAGCCCATTGTTGTCTTCTACCGGAAGGGAACGCTCTCGCCCCTCGATCGGTCGAGCATTCGTGACTCGAAGGATGTTGGTAGTGGCGTCGTCTTCAGCCGGTCGTTGGACAATCGCCTGCTGACCTTCGAGGCCGCTGACGATGGCTTCCGCGACACCGAGACGGGCAGCCTGTGGGACATCAGTGGCGTCGCACGGTCGGGGCCGCTTGCCGGCCGCTCGCTGACGGCGGCGAACCACAGTACCTCGTTCTGGTTCGCCTGGGCGGCGTTCAAGCCGGAGACGCGTATATGGGAGCCATGAGGAGGACTGATGAGCAAGTGGGTCGAGGAGCTGTACGACGATACGTTCGAAGAGACAATCGCGAGGAACGAGCTGGTGTTCGTGGACTTCTACGCCGACTGGTGCGGACCGTGCAAGGCGGTCAGTCCCGTGGTGGAGCGCCTGGCGAAGGAGTACGCGGGGCGCGTGACGTTCGGAAAGCTCAATACCGACGGCAACCCGGAGACCGCGCGGCGCCTGCATATCTCCAGCATTCCGGCGTTGATGCTGTTTCGCGGCGGAAAGCTCGCGACACGGACGGGCGGCTACCAGTCCGACACACAGCTGCGCGCGCACATCGACCGGTACGCACCGGCGCCGACGGGCGCGCCGGTCGGCGCGGCGACGCGCGGATCACCCGGTCTGCTCTCGCGCCTGTTCGGACGGAGTTGATCTGGGAGCGGGCGCTCTTCATCGTCGTCGCCCTGGCGGCGGGCGTGGGAGCCGCGACGGCGACCGGCATCATGTGGTACGCGATGGTGTTCGAAGCGTTCGACTACACGCGCGAGTCCTGGTATGCGATCCCGCTGCTCTGGGGCTACGTGTTGCTCACACTAGGGCTCGCGGCACTGCAGCGGTTCATGGGTGGCATCGCGATGCTGTACGGGTCGTACCTCGCCTCGACCTATTTCGCGGATGTGTACGGCTACATCCCCGGCGCCCTCATCGCCGCCTCGGCGGTATTCCTGATTGGCCAGGACCTTCTGAGATGGGTTGGGCGGGCAGGCACTGTTCCAAGGAGCGAACACGCATGATGCGACAGATGTTCGATTGGCGGAGAGCGCTCATCGCCGTGCCGGTTCTCGCCCTGGTGGCGGTCGGCGCCTACGTGCTGATTCCACGAGGACCAGATGCATCTACGCCGCGCGCGACGCTCGTTGACACACCCGCCTCTCCCGGCGTCGATGTGGGCGTGCGAAAAGGGCAGCTGGGGCGGGATTTCGCCGGCCAGGGACCTGACGGAGCGGCGGTCCGGCTCAGTGATCTCCGGGGAAAACCAACCATCATCAACTTCTGGGCGACGTGGTGCGGCAGTTGCGTGGCGGAACTGCCGGACTTCAAGGAGGTGCAACTCGAACTGGGCGCCGAGAACCTGAACGTCGTCGCGGTCAATGCGGGGGAGGGTTCCGGAGACGCAAGAAGGTTCCTGGACTCACTCCATGTCCCCGACTTCTACATCACCATGGACCCGACGCTCATCGTCTCGGACGCGTATGGCGTGTTCGGAATGCCGACGAGCGTGTTCCTGGACGCGAACGGCGTCATCCGCGCGGTGTACACCGGACAGCTCGATAAGGATCTGATGCGAGAGTACGTCCGCGCCGCGTCCGACGGTACCACCACTGACGAGCCGCCCACGAAGATCCGCCTGGTCACAGCAATCGCCCGCGACCACACCCTCGAGGTCCGCTCGGGCAGCGGCGATACGGTGGAACTCAGCTCCAAGAGTCTCCGCTGCGATGAGAGCTACTGCGGAACCGCCGCTATCGACACGGCGGCCGCCCACGCGGGCGTGCAGAACGTCGACCGCCGCGTCTCCGATGACCCGCCGCGCATCATCGTCACCTTCGATGCGGGTGTGACAAGCGCGACGGAGATCGCCAATGCCCTCGCAGATGCGCTGAGCGAGCTCGGCGACCCACTTTATGAGCGGCCGCTCGAAGTCATTGAAAAGTGAGCTGTCCGGCTGTGATTCAGCCTCAGCGGCCAGAACAGTGGAGAGCCATGCCATGACCAGGACACCTCGTCTCGAAATCCTCTGGTTCGAAGGCTGCCCCAACCGTGAACACGCACTCACGCTCGTGCAGCGGGTCCTCGACGCTCGGC
>JACRBR010000210.1 GCA_016213125.1 Chloroflexota bacterium
ATCTCCGGCAACGAGCTGAACCAGCTCTCGCGGATCATCTCGCGGCTGGCGCGGACGTTCCTGGCGCACGGGCTGACGCTGGCGGAGATCAACCCGCTGGCACAGCTCGAGAACGGCGAGTTCATCGCGTTGGACTCCCACATGGACATGGAGGACGAGGCGCGCGACCAGCAGCGGGCGGTGCTTGAGGAGCTGGGCATCGGCCCCGACGAGACGCGTCAGGCGCGCGAGCCCACCCCGTTCGAGATCCGGGGCGCGCAGGTCGACGCGTCGGACCACCGGGGCGTTGCGGGTCGCGTGGTGGAGTTCGAGGGGAACCTTGGGTGCGTGATCGGCGCCGGGGGCGGGAGCCTGACCATCTTCGACGCGCTGCGGAAGCACGGTGGGCGTCCGGCGAACTACTGCGAGATCGGCGGCAACCCGAGCGTGAGGAAGGCGAAGGAGCTGACGAAGCTCATCCTCAGCAAGCCGGGCGTCGAGAAGATCTGCGTGATCATGAACGTCGTGAGCAACACGCGCGTGGACATCGTGGCGCGGGGCGTGATCAAGGGCGTGATCGAGTCCGGCTACGACCCCGCCGACAAGATCGCCATCTTCCGTATCCCGGGCTCGTGGGAGGAAGACGGCTTCAAGATTCTCGAGAAGTACGGCGTTGAGTATGCAGATCGTACGGTGCCGATGTCCGAGGCGGCGCGGCGCGCGGTGGTGAAGGTCGGCGGAGGCGCGAAGTAATGGCGATCCTGATCGACGAGAACACGACCTTCATCATCCAGGGGATCACGGGGCGCGAGGCCGTGAACATGGCGCGCGAGTGCCTGGACTACGGCTCGAAGCTGGTGGGTGGGGTGACGCCGGGACGCGGCGGGCGCGATGTACACGGCGTGCCGGTGTTCGACACCGTGGGTGAGATCACGTCGAAGCAGCGCGTGGACGCGAGTGTGATCTCGGTGCCGCCACCGGCGGTGCGTGACGCGGCGTTCGAGGCGATCGAGAACGGGATCAAGCTCATCGTGATCGTGACCGAGCGCATCCCGCGGCTGGAAGTGGCGCAGATGGTCGAGTACGCAAACCGTGCCTCGGCACGCATCATCGGGCCGAACTGCCTGGGCGTGCTGACGCCGGGGAAGTCGCGCGTCGGCGGGATGGGCGGGGCGGCGGTGGCGGCACGGAAGGCGTACACGCCGGGGCCCATCGGCATCATGTCGCGCTCCGGCGGCATGACGACGGAGATCGCGAACACGCTGACGGCCGCCGGGCTGGGACAGAGCACGGCCGTGAGCATCGGCGGCGACGCCATCATCGGGTCGACGTATGCCGAGCTGATGCCGCTGTTCGAGGCGGACCCCGAGACGAAGGCGATCGTGATATACAGCGAGCCGGGCGGCCGGATGGAGGCGCAGCTCGCTGCGTACATGAAGGAGAGCAAGTCACGTCTGCCGGTCGTCGCCTTCATGGCCGGGCGGTTCATGGACGAGATGCCGGGCATGCGGTTCGGGCACGCCGGGACCATCGTCGAGGGCAAGGCCGACACTACAGCCGAGAAGATCGCCCGCATGAAGGATGCCGGGATCTCGGTGGCCGAGGAGATCCAGGACATCCCGGACATCGTGAAGCGCCGGCTGGCGGGGGGTGCGGCGTGAGGGCGGAACCACAGATTTCGCAGATTTCACAGATTGGGATGGCGTGAGATGACGCTGCGGTCGGAGACGGGCATGTTCGTGCGTGTGGAGGTGGATGACGCTGTTGCCGGCGATGCGGCGGCGGCGAAGTCGCTGGCGGGGGTATGTCCGGTCGACATCTTCGCGGACGAGGGCGGGCGCGTGGCGCTGGTCGAGGAGAACATCGACGAGTGCATTCTGTGCGGGCTGTGCCTCGAGGTGGGGGCGAAGGGCGGCGTGCGGGTGTACAAGCTCTACGACAACGACGCGCAGCTCACGAAGCCGTAACTCCCATAGATTCGCCTTGCGCGTCGCAAGCCTGACCTGGCGGTGAGGTCGGACTTGTTTTGGCGTCCGCGCCGACTCGGTGGCGGAACCCGGCCACCGCTACCATGGACGCGTGCCAATCACCGAGATCCTCGAGGGGGCGCTGTGGCAGTCGGACACGGATGCGCGCATCTTCTCCAAGATGCGGGCGCGGAACATCGTGCCGGCGATCGTCATCGACCTTCAGGAGTTCGCGGCGGCAGAGGCGCCGCTCGATGCGGCGATCTCGTACGTGCACTGGCCGATCGACGACGGGCCCGTGCCCGATCGGGAGACGCTGTTCGCGCTGGTGGAGGCGGCTTGCGTGTTCATCGAGCATGGCGGGCGCATCGTGACGATGTGCGCGCAGGGGCGGAACCGGTCGGGGCTGGTGTCGGCGCTGATCGTCTGTGGCGTGCGGTGGGTGAGCGGGGCGGAGGCGGTGCGTCACGTGCAGGGGATGGTCCCGGAGGCGCTTTCGAACGCGGAGTTCGCGCGCTGGGTGAGGCGGATCCGCGCGAGGCCGTAGCGCGCGCGGCTGAAGCCGGCGGCGTCGCTGCGAGCCCGTTCGCATCCGGCGCGATTGATGCGCTCCTAGAGACCGGGCCACTCGCGCTCGTAGAGGCGGCGCGCCTCGCGCTCAGCAGCTTCAGGAAACTCCAGATCAAAGGCAGCGCAGGCAGTGCGGCCTACCCTCCCCATCACATCGACGACGCGCAGGTGCGCTCGTAGGCTGCCCTCCGGTGACCGGGCGGCGAGTGCCGTGAGCACCTCGTGAGCAAGCGAATCGACTTCGCTTCGTTGTTCGTCGGTTAGGAGACGCTCGCGCGTCATTGTGTTTCGGTGAAACGCTCGTGTGTCGTGCTGCACGAGCATCAGGGGAACGATCACGTTGTGGATCAGCGTCAACTCTGAAAACGCATGCGTCATCCACTGGCCCCGGCGCAGCAGGCGCACCGGCCAGCTCGCGCCCTGGAGCGTCGTGCGGATAGCCGAGTCCACCTGCTTGGCGACATCCTGGCGTGAGGGCTCCCACCCGGTCTTGAACATTACCCGCGTCTTCTCCAGGAGGAGTTTGACGGCCGGGCGCGGAAGATTCTCAGCGGCAGAGGCCCGTTCCACGAAGAAATCCAGCTTGACCGGCCCCTCCAACAGACAAGCGACGCCGTACTGGCCGAACAAATCGACGTGAACGAGCACCTGGGCGACCCGGCTGACGAACTCGAGCTTGTCGAATGAGTTGAAGGCGTCGTCCGGAACCGCGACGTAATAGTCGATGTCCGAGAAGGCGTCGGCGGAGCCGTCCGCGCGGCTGCCCTGCAGCCATGCGGCTATCACGCGCTCGTCAGCGCGCGCTGCCTCCGTGAGGCCACCGATCACGGCCTCATGCCGTGCCGCGATCGGCTCAATCGTGTCGCGTCCGTCGTCCGAGACAGTCACGGTGTCTCACCTTCATCCATGTGAACCCGCACAAATCTACACTACCCGATTGTGCCCGGTTTCACCTCGAGACTTAGTCGTCACGCGTTGCGATGGCAGGGATCTGGCGAAGTGCTGTGCCCACATGTTGTCAAGAGTGATCTCGCGCGCTTGGCGGCGTGTGAGCGGGGCAGAGGCGGTGCGGCACGTGCAGGGGATGGTCCCGGAGGCGCTTTCGAACGAAGAGTTCGTGGAGTGGTTGACGCGCATCCGCCGGAGCCTTAAGTCACGGCAGCGGCTACCATAATCCAACATGGAGCGAACGTCCCCCGAGGTTGTGACCGACGCCACAGCCGCGGCCCTGGCACCCCTCGTCGCGGGCGGACCGGCGGCGGCCGTCGATGGGCGGCGGCGGACGGTGAGCCTGCGGCAGTACGC
>JACRBR010000211.1 GCA_016213125.1 Chloroflexota bacterium
CCGCTGCGGCCTGGCGTCCGACGTGGCCGCGCTCATCGCCGAGCACGCGTTCGATCACCTCGACGGGCCGGTGAAGACGATCACCGCGCCCCACGCGCCGGTGCCCTTCAGCCGGCCCCTGGAGCTGGCCTTCATGCCCAGCCCTGACCGGGTGCGCACGGCCGTGCTCGAGCTTATGTAGCGCCAGGCCCGCGGACGCTGAGAAGGCTCCCGGGCACTCAATCGTGCCTCCAGGAGCCTTCCCAGTTTCGAATCGATGGTAGCGCGTGCGGGATTCGAACCCGCGATCTCCGCCTTGAGAGGGCGATGTCCTGGGCCGCTAGACGAACGCGCCGTTTGGCTGGGGATGGAGGACTCGAACCCCCACATACGGATCCAGAATCCGCTGTCCTACCATTAGACGAATCCCCAGCGTCAGGATGATCTTAGCATGGCCGTTCTGGCCCGGTCTAGGCAATCCGGACGCTCCCGCACGTCATGACAGCTTCGCGATGGCGCCGCGCAGCCGCGCCTCGCAGCGCGCCTTGCCCAGGATCTCCATGCTCTCGAACAGTGGCGGCGTCACCCGCCTCCCCGTGACCGCAACCCGCACCAGCGAGAACAGATCGCCCGCTTTCGCGCCCAGCGACTCCGCCAGCGCGCGGAACGCCGCCTCCAAGGCGTCGTGTGTCCACGTGGCTACGCCGCCCACCGCCCCGGCCGATGCCTCAAGCGCCGCCTTCGCGCCCGATGGGTCGTTCTTGTGGGCCTTCCCCAGCAACTCTTCGACGGAGTAGTGCAAGTCATCCGTGAAGAAGAAGTCGCAGTAGTCCGGCACCTCCGCCAGCACCTTGATGCGCTCGCGGATCAGCGGCGCGATGCGGGCGACAAGCCCGCGGTCGATCGGACGCGGGATCGATGGCGACAGGTCGCGATCGAGCCGCTCCGCGAACAGCTCGACCAGCTGGTCCGCGGGCACGACCTCGCGGATGTAGACGCCGTTCATCCACTGCAGCTTCTCCACGTTGAACACCGCCGGGCTCTTCACCACCCTGTCCAGCGTGAAGTGCTCGATGAACTGCGCCTTCGAGATGATCTCCGTCTTGTCGTCCAGCGACCACCCGACCAGGCCCAGGAAGTTGAACAGCGCCTCGGGCAGATATCCCTGGTCGCGGTATTCGAACACGCTCGTCGCCCCGTGGCGCTTGCTCAGCTTCGCGCCGTCCGGCCCCAGCACGCGCGGCACGTGCGCGATAACGGGCGGCTCGATGCCCAGCGCGCGGTAGATGAGCATGTGCCGTGGCGCCGACGGGATCCACTCGTCGCCCCGCAGCACGTGCGTGATCTTCATCGCCTCGTCGTCAACGATGTACGCCAGGTGGTACGTCGGGAACCCGTCCGACTTCAGCATCACGAAGTCGTCCAGCGTCGCCAGGTTGAACATCGTCACGCCGTGGATCGCGTCCGCGAACGCGACCTCGCCCGCCAACGGCGTCTTGAATCGCACCACGCACCCGCGCCCCTCATCCTCGGCCTCTTTGCGTGCGGCCGCCTGCCCGGCCTCGTCCCGGCAGCGGCGATCGTACCCGGGCGGCACCTTCCGCCGCTGCTGATCCGCCCGCACCTCGTCGAGCCGCTGGGACGAGCACCAGCACTCGTACGCATCGCCCTGCGCCAGCAGGCGCTCCGCCGCTGCCCGGTACAGGTCCAGCCGCTCCGACTGCGTGTACGGCGCGTAGGGCCCGCCGACATCCGGCCCCTCGTCGTGCTCGATGCCCAACCACCGCAGGCTCTCGATTAGCCCGCCCACTGCCTCCGGCGAGTACCGCGTCTGGTCCGTGTCCTCGATGCGCAGCACGAACTGCCCGCCGAAGTGCCGTGCCAGCAGGTAGTCGAAGAGGGCCGTGCGAAGATTCCCCAGGTGCGGAATCCCCGTCGGGCTGGGCGCATAGCGTGTGCGTACTGTCATAGCGGGAGTGTATAGGGGCTGGTGGTTGGATGTTAGATGTTAGCGGGGGCTATCACTGCACCTCACCCCCCGGCCCCCTCTCCACGATGTGGAGAGGGGGAGCTTGTCAGAGCGCATGGAGTTGTTTCACACGCGCGAGCATTTCATCGAACCCTGCGGGCTGGCGCGTCGCGACCGTGCCCAGCGGGTCGGGCGTCGGCTCGTCGCCGCGCAGCAGTTCGATCGTCCGGCGCACGCACCAGGGAAGCGCCGTCAGGTGATAGCCGCCCTCCTGCGCCACCAGCAGCCTGCCGTCGCACAGCTCATCGGCGGCCGCCTTCACGATCGACGTCAATGCGCCATACCCATCGACCGACAGCTTCTGCATCGCGATCTCGTCCGCGAAGTGCGCGTCGTACCCGGCCGACACGATGATGAGCTGCGGCTGGAACCGCCGCAGCGCCGGCGCCACCATCTCCTCGAACGCCCGCCGGTGCTCCGCGTCGCCCGAACCGTGCGGCATAGGGATGTTGATGTTGAAGCCGCGGCCTTCGCCCGACCCGATCTCCTCCGCCGCGCCCGTCCCCGGATAGAAGGGGTACTCGTGCGTCGAGGCGTACAGCACGCGCGGTTGGGCGTAGAACGCGTCCTGCGTACCGTTGCCGTGGTGCACATCGTAGTCCACGATCGCGACGCGCTCCAGCCCGTGCCGCTCGAGCGCGTACGCGGCCGCGATCGCGACGTGGTTGAACAGGCAGAAGCCCATCGCCTGCACCGGGGTGGCGTGGTGGCCCGGCGGCCGCACCAGGCAGTACGCCGATCGCACCTCGCCCCTCATCACAGCATCGAGCGCGTTCAGCGTCCCGCCGACGACATGCGCGGCCACCTCGTACGACTGCGGCGTGATGAGCGTGTCCGGGTCCACCCAGCCGCCGCCCTCGTCCGCCAGCCGCCGCACGCCGGCGACGTAGCGCGGGTCGTGAACCAGCGCCAGTTCTTCAGGCGAGGCAGCCCGCACCTGGATGCGTTCCAACTCAGCCAGCAGACCGCACTCCTCCAGAAGCGCCATCGTCGCCGTCATCCGGCTGGCGTTCTCGGGATGCGAGCCGGTGTCGTGCTCGAGGAAGATGGGGTCGTAGACGAAGCCGCAAGAGTTCACGGGCCACAGTCTACAGCGACCGTGGCCCGTGCATGGGAAGGCGATGGTGTCCGCGCGCGCTAGTAGCGCGTGCTAGTAGTGCGTGACACGGCTCCGGCGCACGCGCGTCTCACCGGACCGGATGTGCGGCAGGAACGACTCCAGCAGCAGGGCTATGAGCCCGAACCCGATCAGCCACGCGCCCATTGCCAGCAGCGTCGAGACCTCGATGATGCCCTGATCCCACGTGCGGTCCGCGAACGCGTTCTGGAACGGCCGCACGAACGGGTACGACTGGTCGTGGATGAAGTTCACTAATCCGCTCGAACGGCGCGCCCCGACCGCCACCAGCGCGAATCGGAATGTCAGAAGCGACTCGAGCGCCAGCAGCAACGAGAGGAGCATCGCGTTGACGCGGCCCGGGAGCGATTCGTACCACCACGTCGTCCCCAACCGCTCTTCTGCCTGCCGGGAAGCGCCCGTTACGAGCAGCGTCTCCGCCTCGCTGTCGACGATTCGCACCTCCCGCGGATCGACGGCGTCCCCGTCGTCCCGAGTGTGGTTCGTCCCGTGTGCGTGCGTCATTCGATTCGACATGGCAGCACTCCCTTCCGGCCTGTAACGGCCAACGATTCAGCCTAGGGAGCGGCCACAACGGGGTCGTCTCATCCCCCGCCCTGAACATCACAGGCGCATGACGAAAGAGGTGTCTTGAAGCTGCGTCTACTCCGCGGCTGCTTCGGCAGGGCGCGGCGCAGCACCCCGTCCGGTGAGCCGCCGCCACGTGCGCGGTATATCGCCCTGTTGCCACGTCACCAGGAACATGCTCGCGATGAACACCGAGCTGTACGTGCCCGTCGTCACGCCGATGAGCAACACCAGCAGGAAGTCGCGGATGCTCTCCCCGCCAAGCAGCAACAGCGCCAGGATCGAGAAGATCAGCGTCAGCGACGTGTTGAACGAGCGCCCCATCGTCTGCAGCAGGCTGTGGTTCACCGCATCCGGGAAGCTGCGGATCCGTCCCGTCGCCACGTTCTCGCGGATCCGGTCGAACACCACGATCGAGTCGTGGACCGAGAAGCCCACCACCGTCAGCATGCCGGTGATGAAGTAGGTGTTGACCTCCGTGTCGAACACCTTTCCAAGGATCGAGAAGATCCCGATGACGAGCACCACGTCGTGCAGCAGCGCAACCACCGCGGAGACGCCGTAGCGCAGCGAGTTGGGGACGTTGCGGAACGCGTACGCGATGTACCCCATGATGAACAACGTCGCGAGCAGGACCGCGTACGCCGCATTCCTGCCGATCGACTTTGACACCGAAGCCGATACGGAGGAGAACTCGATGAACTGCGTCGTCGGGGCGCCGTTCAGGTCGACGAACCCTCCGAAGTCCTTGCCCAGCTGGCTCTCCAGCGCCTCGCGCTCCGATGGTAGCGCCGGCCCGACGGGCGGGATCGTCGACGAACCCTCGATCTCCTTCGTGGTCACCAGGAATTGGTTCGCGCCGGTGCTCTGGACGCGCGCATCGCCGTACCCCAGATCGGAGAGCACACCCTTCACCTGCTCGTTCGTCACCTCCTGCGCGTAGCGGAAGGAGAACGTGGTGCCGGAGGTGAACTCGATGCCGGGCTTCAGGCGCGGCGGGATCAGCAGCGAGATCGCGCCGGGCACCAGGAACAGGATCGAGACCAGGTAGAACCAGTTGCGCTTCGAGACCAGGTTAAGCATCGGCCGCCTCCACGCCCGTCACGCCTCGCGTTGA
>JACRBR010000212.1 GCA_016213125.1 Chloroflexota bacterium
ATCGCCCCCGCCTCCCCCGTCGTGAGCCGGAACATGAACTCAGGCGGGAACCGCTCTTCGTTGCGCTTGACGGCCTGGTTCAGCGCCTTCGTGGTGACGCCGAAGAGCGCCGCAAGATCGGCGTCGAGCATGACGCGCTCGCCGCGGACGGCGAAGATGCGCGCCTGGACGTGCTCGATTGGAACCAAGTCGCTCACGCGCCACCTCTCCGCCGTGCTTCTGCCCGCGGCGCGTCGGCAGTCGGGAGCTTCGGTGCCGGTCCGCGGTCGGCAAGCAACCGCTCGACCGCCTCGCGGATCAGGGCGGCGTAGGTCGTGCGCTCTAGGAAAGCGCGCACGCGCAACGCTTCGTGCAGCGCGGGGGGGAGTCGAATCAGGAACGGCTTGACCTCTGGTTCGGGACGGGTCCGCGGCATCGGGGGCATCCTCCTGCGTGAATCGCAACGACACGGAATCACGATACTCAAACCCCAACTCTGAGTCAAGCCTCTCCTTTCGGCAACTCCCTTGGATTCTGCGCGCTTGCAGACCCACGCGCCTTCCCCTGAAAATGCAACATAACGAGCATTATCGGACGTTTGCGCCTACCCCCTAGGTCACTCTCCCGCCGGTGGGGCGAGCGCTTCCCGCCCGCTGCCCCGCGCGTCTCGGAACGAGCGACGCCCGGCGCGGTGGTCCGCGTCGGGCGTCGGCACTCTGCCCCGAGTCTGCCCATTTCTCTGCCTCTCGACCCCGCAAACCGAACAAAACCGACACAAGCCGAACCAGAGCGATGGTCCCGGACCCCTGGAGAATGCTGGACCGAGCGAGACCGAGCGAAGTAGGGCAACTCCCCGACTCGCTCTTAGGATCCGGTGGGGCAACCCGTGGGGGTTCAAATCCCCCTCCTCGCACCACCAGGAAGGGGTGGGGGCGGTCTCGCCCCCTCGGTCTTAGGATGCGCGCTGAACTCCTGCTCGGCCCGGGCCACCGGGCCTCCGCCGGGGCAACGCGTCGTCCGCCACGAACACCGCCGCCGACACGCCGAAGAACCGCGCGAGAGCGCCCATGTGCGCCCGCGCGATCTTGCGTTTCCCCGCCAGCATCTCACAAAGGGCTGACGGCGCGATCCCCGTCTCCCGCGCCACTTCGGCCTGCGTCACCCCCCGCGCATCGAGAAGCGAGCGCAGCAGATCCGCGTCCGTCGGGTCGGGGATCGGCTGGTGCTGCGCTTCGTAGCTCTCCACGAGGTCCGAGAGCACGTCGAGGTAGCCTTCCTCATCCCGGTCGAGCCTGGGGCGTCGCATCAATTCCTCAATCATCGCGAGCCCCCGCGCCAATTCGCGAGCCGTGCGGATCGGCAGCAGCGGCAGCCGCTTCACCAGGTCGAAGTAGGAGTCGCGGGCGCTCGCGGCGCGGACTCGTGCGCTCATGTCGATCCCCTCAACAGCAATCGTCTTTCCAGGCGCCGCGGTCGTACTCGGCGTGCGTCAGGGCGCGGTGGGAAGCCAGGGCGCGCCGCATGGCGACGAGGGCCTTCACGATTGCCACGCTGGCCTGAATCGCGCGCGCCGAGTTCAAGACGTTCGCGGCCATGATCGCCCCATGCTCGGTGAATGCGCTGGGGAGCCTGTGCGAGAACCTCAGTGGGCGGATGTGGTCACAGACTGTGACCACATCCCTCTTCTCCGCATCGATCAGGCGAAACATGCACTCCGGCGGGAACCGCTCTTGGTTGCGTTTCACCCCCTGATTCGGCGCCTTCGTGGTCACTCCGAACAACCCTCGGTGCCTCTGATGGTGAGACACCGGCCGCGGGCGGCATCTGTGCCGAACTTGAAACCACTGCGCGACCGCGCGGGTGGATCGGGCGGGCGCGTCCGGTTCAGAATCGCCGGCACGAGAGAATCGACACCTTCGACCGGCATCAAGTCGCTCATGCCCGCCCTCCGCGGCGGCGCGACTTCGGAGCGCTTTCCAGCGGTTTCGGCAGCCCGAAGCCAATCAGCGCGCGCGGGCTCGGATCCACTTCTGTGAGCTTGC
>JACRBR010000213.1 GCA_016213125.1 Chloroflexota bacterium
GCGGATCATCGAGAACTTCAAGTGCCCGCAGCTCGTCGGGAGAGGCGGGGTCGGCTTCGGCGATTGTCTGGAGCGCTTCATTCGACGCGACGTGCCAGAGCTTGATCTCGCCACCGGTCTGGCGGCGGCGCCAGGCGCGAAGCGCTTCATACAGGGGGCTTCCGCTGTTGTCGCTCGATGTGGCCGCGGCCACCTGAGGTGGGGCACGGTGCTCGACTGAGTGCGGATGCTCCTCGACGTAAGCACGCAGCTCCGCGAGGAGCTGCAGCCCGTAGCGCTGCAGCTTCGCCGGGCCCATCCCGGGTACGTCGAGCAGATCTTCCGACGAGAGGGGCCGTCGCTCCGCGATCGCCGCCAGAGTCGCGTCGTGGCAGATCACGTAGGCGGGCACACCCTCGGCATCGGCGCGGAGCCTCCGCCACTGCTTGAGGCGCTCGAACAACGTCGCGGCTACTCCGTCCAGCGTTTCCGTGGCGGAGCGCGGATCGCGCGCGCCGGACCGCAGGGTCGGCCGGTCGAGCGGAGGGAGTCGCACCGGGTTGGGCCGCGCCCCCGCGATGACGTCGACGCCGCGGCGCGTGACGTGCAACGTCTGCTGCTCCGGCTCGAGGGCGAGGAGGCCACAGGCGAGCATGCGGCGCAGGAGGCGCCGGGTCCAGTCTTCGCGGCGGTGTTTCAGTGCGCCGAACTGCGGGCGCGATTGCCAGTCGTACTTGCGCACCTGGGCGGTTCCGTGGCCGATGAGGTAGTTCGCCACGGTGCCGGGTCCGACGGCGAACGGCAACGCGCGGATCGCGCCGAGCGCTTCGCGAACTTCCGGCGCTGACGCTTCTTCGTCAGGGTCGGGCGACATGCGGCCTTCCGCTGCGGCGACGCAGTTATCGCACTGGCTACAGCCGCCCAGCTCTTCCGCCTCGTCCTCGAAGTACTCGAGGATAGAGTCGTGGCGGCAGGCCGATGTCTCGGCGTAACCGATCATCGCGCGCAGCATCTCGCGGCGGCGGAGGGAGTGCTCGGGGGAGGTCGCCGGATCGCCGGCGATCAGGCGGAAGCGCAGCGCGATGTCCGGATCGGAGATCATCAGCAGACCTTGCGCCGGCTCTCCATCGCGGCCGGCGCGCCCGACTTCCTGGTAGTACGCCTCGACGGACTCCGGCAGGGCGTGGTGCATGACGAGCCTGATGTCGGGGCGGTCGATGCCCATGCCGAAGGCGTTGGTGGCGGCGACGACGTCGAGCATGTCCGACTGGAACTTCGCCTGCACGGCGTTGCGCGCCGGCCCACTCATGCCGGCGTGATAATGCTCCGCGCGCCAGCCGAGATTGCGCAGCGACTCCGCCACGGCCTCGGCGTTCTTGCGCGATCCGGTGTAAACGAGGGCCGTGCCCTTGCCCGCCTTCGGCTTCCCGAGGACGCGTTTCACCTTTTCGGCGATGCGCTTCTGCTTCGCGCGGGGGCCGCTGACCTCTTCGACGGACAGCCGCAGGTTGTCGCGCGCGAATCCTCGGAGGATCTGCTTCGCGCCGGGCATGCCGAGGCGGTCGACGATCTCCTGCCGCACGAGCGGCGTTGCGGTCGCGGTGCAGGCGAGGAGCCGCTTCGGTTGGAGGCGCTGGACCAATTCGCCGATCTGCAGGTACTCGGGACGGAAGTCGTGGCCCCACTGGCTGATGCAGTGGGCCTCATCGATCGCGAGCAGCGAGATCGACAGCTTCGACAGAACGCCATCGACGAACCAGTCGAGCGCAAGCCGCTCGGGCGCGATGTACAGCAGCTTGACCTTCCCCGCCAGCGCCAAGTCGATGCGGCGCTGGTTCTCGCCTGCGTCGAGGTTCGACGCCAGGTACGTCGCTGGGATGCCGCGGGCGTGGAGGGAGGCAACCTGGTCCGCCATGAGCGCGACGAGCGGCGTGATCACGATCGCCATGCCGTCGAGCTGCGTCGCCGGATACTGGTACGTCAGGCTCTTACCGCCGCCCGTCGGCGCCACGACCAGCACGCGGCCGGAGCCGGAGATCAGCTCGTCGACCGCTTCTTGTTGCCAGGGGTATAGCTCGTGTTCAGTGGCGGTGGCCATGAGAGTGTCTCAGTGTCCTTAGTGCGTCAGTGCGTCAGCGCGTCAGTTGCGGTGGGGGTGGATGCTGGCGCTGGTGGCGAAATGCGCCTGGAACGGGCCAGGGCGCGCGGCTTCCCCGAGCGCGCTCGCAGCGTTGCAAGAAACGACGCGAGCATCCGCTTGACTTCTATCGCGCGAGCTTCAAGTTCCTGATAGGTGTGCTCGTCGAGGTACGAGAGGTCCCGCGCCAACAACAACTGGTACTCCAGCTCGCTCAATGAGCCGAACGCGATCTGGCAGAACTGGATGAGTTCCGGCCATCCGCCGCGTCCGCAGCCTTCACATATGTTCGAGCCGATGGACACAGACGCGCTCCTCATCTGCGCGTTCAGCCTATAGGTCTCGTGCTTGGGGAAACGCTGGGTCACACGGTAGACATCCAGCGTGAGCTGGTGAGTCTTCTGCCAGACCAACAAGTCTCGGAAATCCTGCATCTTCGTAACTCCATGAACTGACGTACTGACGCGCTGACGTACTCAGCCCGACGGCTCGACGGGCACCCACTTCCGCTTGCCATCGGCGGTCTCGGTCATGTAGCCGAGGCCGGGGAAGGCGCAATGGACGGCCACGACGAGTTGCCGCTCGTCGATGGCGCGCTGGACGACGGCCTTCTTCGTCTCCATCGCCTCGAGCGGGTAGATGTCGAACGAGGACACCCACGGGGCGCGCTCGAGCTGGACGGGGTGCTGGATCATGTCGCCGATGTAGACCGCGGACTCGCCGCCGGACGACAGGATGACGCTCGCGTGGTCGCGGGTGTGGCCGTGCGTGGGGATGATCGTGATTTCGTCCGTGACGTTCGTTTCGCCGTCGATGAGCTCGAGCTGGCCGGTATCGGCGACCGGCTGGACGTTCTCGGCGAAGTAGGTGGCGCGGGTGCGCTCGTTCGGGTGCATGCAGGCGTCGTATTCGCCGCGCTGGACCAGATAGCGGGCGCGGGGGAAGGTGGGCGCCCAACCGTCGCCTGTCTGCTTCGTGTTCCAGCCGCAGTGGTCGGCGTGGAGGTGCGTGTTGATGACTACGTCGACGTCCTCCGGGGCGACGCCGACCGCGGCCAGCTCGTCGAGCAGCGTGACGCCGCCGGGGCGCTCCGTCTGGCCGAGGGGGCGCTCCTTCTCGCCGACGCCGGTCTCGATGAGGATGGTCTTGCCCTGCGACGAGACCAGCAACGAGTTCAGGCCAAGGGCCATCTGATAGCGGCTGTTCAGCTCGATGCCGAGCCGCTCCCAGAGGATGCGAGGCACAACGCCGAAGACGGCGCCGGCATCCTGGAAGTAGACGCCATCGGTGAGGACATTCAGGTGAAGGCCACCGAGGCGATGACGTACGGGCATCCAGCCCCCCTAGGCGGATGCCCGCGGCATCCTGCCCCCTCTCGCGGATGCCCGCGGCATCCTGCCTCCGTCCGCACTAGAACGTTAGTGCGAATCATAGGCTAGTACGCCTTAGCAGTCAACTGTGCCTATCGGAAGTAGATTCTTCCGTGAAGCTCAGCTCTCGCAGTCGAGGCTGATCTCGATATTGTTGTTATCCGCGATGGACTGGAGGTCGTTGCAGGCATCCGTGAAGCGCCCGTCGGCCTCGTTGAAGGCCTCGCTGTCCAGGATCCCGAAGAGGTCGTCGAGCGTCTCCGCGTCCCGGATATCGTCCAGCAGCTTTTCGAACTCGTCGCTGAATTCGCGCGCGGCTTCGACGGCCGCCTCGTGGGCGTCCTCGGCTTCCTTCGGTGGATCGAGGTCTTCGACCTCATCGAGGAAGTCGTTGATGATGTCGGGAACTCACCGAAGGCGTCCTTGATCTCGTCGACGTCTTCCGTGTCCTCGAGCCTGGCCCCGATGGCGTCGGAGCGCTCGGTGCTCTTGTCGTCGGCTTCCTCCAGCTTCTGGAAGTACTCCTCGAGCGAGAGTGCGCCGCCCCCGCTGCTGCAGGCGGAGACGCTGCCGGTCATAGCGACCAGCAGGCCTACGGCGGCGATCGTCTTCATCAAGGTTGTCTTCATGTGACCGCGACTCCTTCGCTGTGCTCTCCCGGTTGCGTTCGCCTCGCGTTGGCGCGAGGGTACGTTCGCGCGAGTGTAACAGAGCGGCTCCGACCTCACGACTGCTATCCGAGCGCCTCGGCGGCGAGGCGGGCGGAGTCGGCGAGGGCGGCTGTGCGACCGTAGCCGATGAGGTCCATTGCCAGCGCGTTCGTCGTGAAGCCGAAGGCGAGGCCGATCTCGGGATCGCAGTAGCCGATGGAGCCGCCGAGGCCGGCGTGGCCGAACGCGGTCTCGCGCGGGCCCTGCGGCCAGCCCTCGATGCCGCCGGTCATATAGCCGAGCGCCCAGCCCACCTCGACGACGATCACCTTGTCGGCGCGTCTGGTCTGGAGCTTCGACATGATCTGCACGCGCTCGGGGCTCATCAGGCGCGCGCCGTCCAACTCGCCGCCGTTCCCGAGACAGGCGTACATGCGGGCGAGATCGCGGGCGGTCATGATGCCGTTCGCGGCGGGGATCGCGGCGCGGTGGCCCTCCGGCGTGTCGAAGACGTCGTGCTCCTGGTTGCCGCCTGCGAGCATCTGACCGGGGCGCGCGCCCATCGCGCGCTCCATGAGCGGTTCGATCAGGGGCTGGCCGGCGGAGAGGCGCTCCTGCATCTGCTGCAGGATCTCTGGCGTGGGCGCCATGCGGCTCTTCAGCTTCGCGATCTGCGGCTCGACGTCCGCGGGAGCGCCGATGTACATGTCCTTGAGGCCGAGCGGCGCGCAGACCTCGTCGCGGAGGAACTGCCCGATGCGCTTGCCGCTGACGCGCCGGACGATCTCGCCGACGAGGAAGCCGAAGGTGATGGCGTGGTAGCCGCTGGCCGTGCCGGGCTCCCATGCGGGCTCCTCTTCCTCGAGGCCGTGGATAACAGCGTCCCAGTCGAAGAGATCGGCGCCGTACAGGCCCTCCGGCACGGGGGCGAGGCCGGCCTGATGCGTAAGGAGGTGGTAAACGGTGATGCGCTCCTTTCCCTTCTTGCCGAACTCGGGCCAGTAGGTGGAGACGGGGGCTTCGTAGTCGACGAGGCCGCGGTCGGCGAGGATGTGGAGACAGGTGGCGGTCAGTCCCTTCGTCGTCGAGAACGAGACAGCCATCGTGTCGGGTAGCCAGGGGCGCTTCGTGTCCTCGTCGGCGAGGCCGCCCCAGACGTCGACGACCTTCTTGCCGTGGTGGTAGACGCAGACGCCGAAGCCGATGTGCTGGCCATCGGCGACCTGCTGTTCGAGGAGATCGCGGACGGCTTCAAAGCCGGGCTCTACCGTCCCCTGCAGCACCGATCCTGTTACGACACCCATGAAGTCACCTCGCGTGAATCGTTCTTCAAACGCCCAAAGGCTACGCGCGTCCGGCGGCCGGGCGGAAGGGCCTTTCGCGCCCTTTCTTCTGCACCTATCTTCCTGACGAGGAGGTGCCGCCATGCGACTGGAAGGAAAGACCGCCCTGATCACGGGGGCGGGGAGCGGGATGGGGCGGGTGGCTGCGGTGATGTTCGCGAAGGAGGGGGCGAACGTCATCGCGACGGACATCTCGCGCGAGGGTTTGGAGCAGACGGCTGCGTTGGTGCACCCCACCCCGTCCCTCCCCGCTGGCGGGGAGGGGGAACGCCACGGGAACATCCTGGCGCTGACGGGGGACGTGACGAACGCGGCGGACGTGGAGTCGTGGGTGCGGGCGGGGGTGGAGCGGTTCGGGGGGTTGCAGGTGCTGTACAACAACGCCGGCATCTTCCCGGACGACGACCGCAGCGTGGTGGACACGGACGAATCGGTGTGGGCGCGGACGCTTTCTGTGAACCTGCAGGGGGTGATGCTGTGCTGCAAGTACGGCATCCCGGAGATCCAGCGGGCGGGTGGCGGCTCGGTGATCAACGTGGCGTCGTTCGTCGCGCTGGTGGGGTGCACGGTGCCGCAGGACGCATACACGGCGAGCAAGGGCGCGGTGCTGGCGCTGACGAAGTCTTTGGCGGTGCAGTTCGGGCGGGACGGGGTGCGGGTGAACGCGATCTGTCCGGGGCCGATCCTGACGCCGCTACTGGCGGACCTTTTCCCGAGCGAGGAGGAAAAGCTGAAGCGGCTGAACCGCATCCCGCTGGGCCGGTTCGGACTGCCGGAGGACATTGCGCACGCGGCGGTGTTTCTCGCCAGCGACGAGTCGGCGTGGATGACGGGGACGGAGTTCGTGGTGGATGGTGGCATCACGGTCAATTACTTCTAGCTCGTTAGTCGTTAGTCGTTAGGGGACGGACGGGAACCACAGACTTCACAGATTTTCACAGAGGGGATTCCTTTCGCCGGGGTCCTGCGGCTGCGCGGGGTGCTGTAGCTTCGGCGGCGGGTGTTTGATTGGAATTTTCGTTTTCCCGTGACGGGGGTTGAAGCTGCAGTTGATTGGGGGGTGACGGGCTCAGGTTCGGATCTTTGATTGGTTTGATTGGGTGGTGGGCGGTGCAATCAATGATTTTCGGGCGGCTCAGATTCGGATCCGGGCGGTGTTTGATTGCTTTGGTTGCCATGGTCTGCCCTCGATCAATGATCTGTCGGTCGTCGGTCGTCGGTCGTCGGTCTCAGTGGCTCGCGTGGCGCACCGGGGAGTCTGTGAGTGCGAGGGTAGGGGAGGTGGGATGGGAACTCCAAGCGCGCCAGATCACTTTTGGCGAAAAAGTCGGGGGGGCGGAACCGCGAAGGGACAGGAAGGGGTATGAAACGGGGCGGTATTGGTAGACCGCGTTACCGTTTCATTGTCTGGATCGCCTGGGCGTCGATTTGGCCATTAACTGAGAAGGGAATCACGGCATGATCAAAGCCGAACTCGGCGTACACCTCAGCAAGGATCTGATGCGCAAACCGGCCCGCTTCCAACGGGGCGGGTGCCCACGAGGTCAGGAAGGCGTCCGCCAAGGCGGGATGGCGTTGCGAGAAATGATCCGCACGCTCGGGTAACTTGATCTGCGACTTCTGGAGATTCCTCATGCCAACACGCCAAACAGCGTCGGCCTCGGGCTGAATTCGACTTAGGACATGAGCTATATGAAAGCGACTGAACTCGAGCGTGAACTCGACGAGCGCAACAGGGTTGATCCAAAGCTCACCGCGCGCTGCGAAGTTCTGATAGGCCCAAGTCAGGTGCTCCTGGCCCTGAATAGCAGTCGTTATCCCGGAGCGGGTTACCGATAGCGAGTCGGAACTCTTCCACACCACCCTTAGCGAGCCATGCGGTGTTCGCTCTGGATCGATGCCGTCAGGAAGGTTGAACCCCGCAGGCCGTAGCTGAGGGATGTCGATGAGGATGTCGTGCAAGCTCGCCCCACCGCCCTCATAGAAGCGCTCCAGTTTCCCGAGGCGCGTCGGCATCGCCTGAAGTTCAAGGCTGACGTCACCTTGATCAAGGCCGATCGCCCTGTGGTCATCGAATAGCACCTCATCAGCTTCGGTCTTAAGATCTTGACCCGGTTCTGGAGGCAGAGGTGCCAATGTTCCTTTGTAGCCTTCGTGTATCCAGCCGTGCACCTGTTCCGTTGGTATAGGAGTGTTGTGGGTACCGGCCCGTTCAAACACACCCAGGAACGTGTCATCCATGCCACCGGACGCGTTCACCGATCTCTTGAC
>JACRBR010000214.1 GCA_016213125.1 Chloroflexota bacterium
GCGCCCGTCGTGAGCCGGATGGCCTCCAACACGCGAAGAGCGCCCAGGCCTGTGATCTCGCCGGTCAGTTCAGGCTGGTTCCACGACAGCGCGACGAAGCTGATGGCAGCCAGGTTGTAGACCTCATCCGGCTTCACCTTCTGGATGACATTCATGAGTGAGGCCTGATCCAGCAGGTCGCCCTCGACGATCCGGATGTCTGGCAGCATGCGTTCGAGCTGCTGCCGCTTCGGGTTGTTCTGACCGCGAATGAGGCCGTACACCTCGTAGCCGTTGGCGAGCAGGTGCTCCGACAGGTACATGCCATCCTGTCCCGTAATTCCTGTAATCAGCGCGCGTGGCATCCATGTCCCTCCTGCAGTGTTGTGCGCAGGATAGCGGATTGACGGCGCCGATGGCCCGCTGTGACGGCGTTGAGATGCGATTCGTGCCTTCCGGGCGCGGACCACCCTGCGTGCGCCGGTTCCGTTACGGGCCTACGCCCCAACGATCCGCGTCGGCTCGATCTTGATCTGCACGCGCACATCTTCCGGCTGGTTCCAGGGGTACTTGTCCTGGCCGATGTACTTCTTCGCCAGCCGGTCGATCCCCTCGAACCCGCCCTCAGGCGTAATCTCCACCACTTTGCCGCGAATCTCGATGTACTCGTATGGGTTCTCGACGTTCTGGATGCTTAGCGAGACGTGTGGGTTGCGTCTGAGGTTTTGGACCTTCAGGCGCTTGTCTTCGCTGTTCACGATCACACGGGTTCCGTCGTGTTCGATCCACACGGGCGACACCTGCGGCGAGCCGTCCTTGTTGATCGTCGCGATGTGCGCGAAGCCCTTCGCTTCGAGGTACTGTTTGGCCTTATCTGTCAGCGGCACGCCCACTTGAGGTTCCTCCCGTCGCTCTTGTTCCGAAAATTGTTGCTGCAACCACCCTAGCAGGGCAGCCCGCGCGATTCAATGGGCCACCTGGGCTTGCTGGTAGCATTCCTGTATGAATCTCGCAAAAGCGCCGCAGGCTATCATCTTCGACCTGGGAGGAACACTCTGGTTCGAGGCGTGGCGGCCCAACGAGGATGAAATCTGGCGTATGGAGGCGGAGGCTGTTCGTCCCCTGATCCAGGGGTGGGGCGTGCGGCTGGACATTCGCCTGGAAGATCTCCTTCGCGATATCTGGCACGCCTACGAACTGGCATTCGCGCACGAACGCAGCCGCGGGCATCGTGACGTCAGCCTTCCCGCGCTCGTCGTCGCGGGCCTCGCGGAACACGGAGTCGCCGTCGGCCGGGAGCAGGCCGAGGCGTGGTGGCGCGCCTCGTGGATACACGCCCGGCACTTCGGCATGCAGCTGTACCCGGACACGCTCGACGTGCTCCGTGAGTTGAAGGGCCTGGGACTGGCCGTCGGCATCAACACCGACCGGCCGTGCACGTCGGACATGCTCGAGCGTGACCTCCCGTACTTCGGGCTGGCGGACCTTGTCGATGCGATCGCCTGCTCCGGCGACACCGGCTTCGTGAAGCCTCACGCGTCTTCGTTCGAGCTGGTGCTGGGGAAGCTCGGTGTGGCCGCGGATCGTTGCGTCATGGTGGGGGATTCGTGCGAGCGCGACTGTGCCGGGGCGAAGGCCCTGGGGATGACCACCGTGTTGAAGCTGAACGGCCGCTACGAGGCCAACGCATGCCCGGACGCCGACTACGCGATCCATGACCTCGCTGAGCTTCTCGCACTTCCCTTCCTCGGCGCCGGCCGCCACGCTGTCAGCGCGCAGAGTCCCAATCCGCACGAGGACAACAACGCCGATCGCTACTAGCCGGGATGATCGTCCGCGATCCGCTGTAGACTGCGGGCACGATGCCTCGTCCACGCGTCTATGCAACGCCCGCGATCGTCCTCCGCCAGCGCAAGCTTGGCGAAGCTGACAAGATCGTCACCCTGTACACGGCTAATCGCGGCAAGCTGGATGCCGTCGCGAAGGGCGTGCGCCGCTCGCGGAGCAAGCTGGCCGGACATGTCGAGCCGCTGTCTCACGCCAACTTCCAGCTTGCCCAGGGCAAGAACCTGGATATCGTCACGCAGGCGGAGACGATCGAGCCGTTCGCGGCGATCCGTGACGACCTGGACCGCCTGAGCCGTGCGTTGTACGCCTGCGAGCTTCTGGATCGGTTTACGGAGCCGCACCAGGAGCACTTCGACCTCTACCGTCTGCTGCTGGACACGCTGCGACGCCTCGCGTCCCGGGAGGACATCGACACGCCTGTACGCTATTTCGAAATGTCGCTTCTGGACGCGCTCGGCTATCGCCCCGAGCTGGAGGAGTGCGTCACCTGCCGGGTGAGCCTGCAGGCCGTCACGAACTACTGGACGGCAGGCGGTGGCGGTGTCGTCTGCCCGAACTGCCGCCGGGACGAAGCATCGGTGCGGCCCGTCTCGGTGAACGCCGTGAAACTGCTGCGCCTCCTGTTGCACGCGTCGTGGGCCGACGTGGCCCGTGTTAGCATCGACCCCGGCCTGGCTGTCGAACTGGAGCGGGCGATGCTGGAATACGTGCGCTGGGTGCTCGAACGCGACGTGCGCTCCGCCGCCTTCATCGAGGCGGTTCGCCGCCCGCGCCTTAGTCGTGCCCGTGTCGCGCCCGCTGCCTCCGCCCACAACGACTAACGACCAACGACCACGCACCCTATACTGCGTCCATGCCTCTGTACGAGTACTACTGCAAGCACTGCGACGGCGTGTTCGAGACCATGCGCCCTATCGCGAGCGCCTCGGATCCCTCACCCTGCCCAGTCTGCGCGAAGAAGGCCGAGCGCATGATGCCTACGTCGTTCTCCGCATTCACGATGCGCGAGGGCTATCCGCGGGCGATTCCCGACCGCGGCACGTACTACCACCTGGGCAAGGAAGTGAAGACGCCGAACACCGGCGGGGTGCCGATGAACGAGCACCCGGAGCTGTATAAGCCCAAACCGAAGCGCGTGAAGTCAAAGGGCGAGAAGGAGATAATCGCCGACATTCGGCGTACAGAGGCGAAGGAAGAGGCCCGCCGCCGCAAAGAGGGCATGCCGAAGATCATCGACCACACCAAGCGACTTCCCAAAATCGCAACCGATGACTGACGCCATCGGCGCGCTCCCGCGTCAGATGCTTCGACCCCGGCACCCTCGATCGGACGGACTTAGCCGCTGACCACGCACGCTTCCGCGGCGACATCCGGTCGCACGGCGCTGAAGATGGGGAACCGCAAGTGCCCATCGGGCGACCACTCGCTGAAGCGCACGCGGCAGACCAGTTCGGGGCGAGTCCAGTAGATGAGGCGCGGAAGCGGAGGCGGATCGAAGAACGGTGATGCTCCCGTGTGCAGGGGCTGCAACAGCTCCACCAGATCGCGCGCCTCTTTGTCCGTGAGGCCGCCGGAGACGGAGCCCACGTACTCGAGGCGACCCTGCGTGTAGGCGCCGAGCAGGATCTGGCTGAACGGCTCGCCGCGGCGGTGTGTACCGGCGATCGCGTAGCCGCCTATGACGAAGTTCCCCGCTTGGAACGCCCGCACCTCAACCCAGTGCTTCGAGACCTGGCCCTGCGTGTAGAGGCTCGCCTTCTGCTTTGCGAGCACGCCCTCCAGCCGCCGTTCGATGACGGCATCGAAGAACGCCACGCCCTCGTTGTCCACGAAGTCGACGGGCGAGAACTCGGCGCTTGGCGTCACAACCTCGTGGAGGCGGTTCTTCCGCTGCCACAGCGGGCGATCGAGGAGTGAGCGTCCGTCGAGCCAGAGAATGTCTGACGCGATGTACGTCAGCGCGCCGGTGAGCTTCTTCAGGCGGAACTGCACCGGCAGTTGGGGCACCTGCTCGCGATCCGGTCCCACGGCCATGGCCATCGTGTGCAACCGCGGCCGCAACAGGTCGAACGCGGGGTAGCCTTCGCTGTCGGTCGCCACGATCTCGCCGTCGAGGATCGCCTCGCGCGCTTTGAGTCGATCAGGGATGCAGAGCAACTCCGGGAAGTACGGCGTCAGGTCGCGCCCGTTGCGCGCCCGCAACCGCAGGACACCATCGGCCACGTGCGCCATGGCCCGCACGCCACCCCACATGAGCTCGAAGATGTGCTCGGGCGAGTCGAACGGCTCCGCCACCTCCGACGCGAGCATAGGCGCGATGGATGCGGGCATGCGGCCGAGGAGGGCTTTCGGCAGCGGGGTGGGCTGTATTGTCGTATCGTCCAATGACGAACGCGTCATCCTGCGCGCCTGCGCCGGGCGGGTTTCGCCGCCGGCTCTTCCTCTTCCTCAGCCTGTTCGTCTTCGGCTGCCTTGCCGCTCGTGCGGTCCTTGCGCGCGGCCTCGACACTGGCCCGGAGGGCTTCCATGAGGTCGGTGATCTTGCTGGCGACGGGCGCCGGCCGCTTGATCTCCTGGCCCTCAGCCTTGGCCTCGATCAGTTCGAGGAGCGCCTCGCGGTACGCATCGTGGTACTTCTCCGGCTGGAAATCGCCGGTCAGCATCTCCACAAGGGAGCGCGCCATCTGGAGCTCCTTCTCGTTGATGCTCAGCTCCGGCGCCTCCAGCTCCTCCGTGCCGCGGATCTCGTCGGCGTAGAACATCGTCTCCAGGGCGACGACGTTGTTGTACACGCGCAGCGTGCAGAGCTGTTCCTTCTGGCGCAGCGTCACCTTCGCCAGAGCGACCAGCTTGCTGTCCTTCAGCACCTCGCGCAGGAGGGCGAACGGTTTCGCGCCGACCTTGTCGGGCTCCAGGTAGTAGGTCTTCTGGTAGTAGATCGGGTCGATCTGCTCGTCCGGTACGAAGTCCGTGATCTCGATGGTGCGGGTCGTGTCGACGGGCACCTTGTCGAAGTCTTCCGGCTCCATGATCACGTACTGGTCCGGGCCGATCTCGTAGCCGCGCACGACGTCGTTCCATTCAACGACGGCTTCCTCCTCGGGGCAAAATCGCTGCTGCTTGATGCGGACACCGTACTTCTTGTGCAGCAGGTTGAAGGAGACGTCCTTCTCCTCGGTTGCCGTGTACAGCTTGATGGGGATGGAGACCATCCCGAAGCTGATTGCGCCCTTCCAGATCGATCGAGGCATGGCTATCGCTCCTGTGACATCAACACCCAGCCCTCAAGGCTGCGCTTCGCGGTGTCCTGCCGCTCCCAGCTTCCCCTACGACGGCCATCGCTGTCAATTCACGCGCTGTGGGCGTGCTCCGAGCACGAATCCCCCCTGCTTTAGCTTTCCCGGTCGGTCCTGCGGCGAACCGTTCGGGCGCCGGGCGCCAGGCCCGGCAACCGGCACGGCAACCGTACGTCGCCAAGCGCGGTAAAGCACACCGGAGAAGACTGCTGACAGCCCCCGTCAGCAGTGCTCGCGTGGCCCATACGGCCCGACGATCCACAATGGGCGTCATGCACGTCGGCGTGAAGATTCTGCCTGCAACCGAGCCATCGGTGAGGGCCGCTGCCATCGAGGCGGAGCGTTTGGGGTTCAGTTCGGTCTGGCTCAGCGAGCGCGTCGTGATCCCGCTGGACAAGCCGCACCCGTACGAGCCGATGGTCGACCCGTGGATCGGGCTCGCCTTCGTGGCCGCCGTCACCGATCGCGTGCAGCTGGGCACGAGCGTCAGCCAGATCGCGCTGCGGCACCCTGTGCTCATGGCGCGCGAGCTGGCCACGCTAGACCGCCTGTCCGGGGGGCGGGTGATTGTCGGCGCCGGAGCCGGGTGGGTTGAGGAGGAGTTCACCTCGACGGGGGTGCCGTTCGCGGACCGCGGCGGCCGGCTGAACGAGCACATTCGCGCGATGAAGCACCTCTGGACGACGCCCGGGCAGCACTTCCGGGGCCGGTACTACGACATCCCGCCCGTGGGCATCATACGTCCGTTGACGCCGGGCGGCCCTCCGGTGTTCGTGGGTGGCTTTACGCAGGCGGGCTTTCGCCGGGCGGCAAAGTACGCCGACGGGTTCATCTTCAGCGACGGGCCCCTGGAGCGCATTGCACCGATGATCCAGCAGATCCGGGGCGGCCGTGAGCAGTACGGACGCGGCGGGCCGTTTCCTTTCTTCGCCCAAGCTTCGCCGCCCGAGAACGTCGACGCCGCGCGGCAGATGGCGCGGGACTATGCCGCCGCCGGAATCGACGGACTTATCCTCACCTACCGCGATGTGCCGGTGCCCGACGCGTTCCTGGCGCCTCCGGCACGCGACGCCGTCAGGGCGCTGATCGAGAGCGGCCCGTGACCGGAGACTCACATTCGCTCCAGCCGGAGACGCTGCGCCTGCGCGGCCTGGTGCCTGAAGGCGCGGCTGGCATCGACGCGGGCATGACGATGACGAAGACGGCGACTGCCGGCGGTGGGACCCTCGACCTCCGCGCACGGGAAACGGAGGCCGCGATCGGCGGCGATAGGTGGGAGGCGACAGGCTCGCCGGGAGGGCTTATCGGCGTCACCGGGGCGCGCGCCTCGCGCGTGAAGGTTGGCGATGGCGTCGTCGCGGTCCAGGAAATTGATGCGGCGGCCCGAGGATGCGGGGCGCTCCTCCACGCCGAAGAGCGGCTGGGCGCCGGCGAGTTCCTGATGGGTCTTCTCGGCACCGGTACGGCGTTTGCCGCCGTCCGGGGCGGGGCCGTCAACCACATGGGCGGCACGCCACTTGGCGGCGGATCCTTCAGCGGCATCGCGTACCGGGTGGCGCCCCAGCTTTCGTACGAGGAGTCGATCGCGGCGGCGGAGCGGGGCGATCGCCGGATCGTCGACACGATGATCTCGGACGTCTATCCCGATGGCATCGGTCGGGTCGGGCCCGACCTCACCGCGGCCCACCTCTCGCGCAAGGGAGCGGGTTCCGTGGAGGACTTCCTGGCGGGTCTGCTGAACCTCCACGGGGAGAACATCGCGCAGATCGCGGCCGGGCGGGCACGCATGGCGAACGTCGGCCGCCTTGTGCTGTGTGGCGGGTTCATCCACAACAACTCGCGGCTGCTTGAGTCCATCACGCACATGGCAGGACTGTTCGGATTGCCCGTCGAGACCGTGCCGGCGCCGGGATATGCCGGCGCCATCGGAGCGGCGCTCATCGCGGCGGAAGGGGCAGGCTGAACGCCGAGGGGCGGGCTTCTCTTATGCCGCCTCCGCGGAGCGTGCGGACAGGCGTGTAGTCGCGCCCCGCCAGAGCTGCTGGAACGCGACACCGTCTTCGGGGAAGGCGCTGTAGGCGGTTTCCACGGCGGGGATCCGGGTCCGAAGGCGCCCGACGAGCTTCTCGATCGCGGCGGGATCGGCTTCCGGCGCGAGGACGACGTAGCGGCCGTTGCCGAGGTAGCCTGCGATGTCGGTGGCGCGGAGCTCCGTCTGCATCCAGCGGCCGATCTCGGATTTCAGCGCCCACTCCTCACCAGCCGTCGCCGCGCGCGGCTCGATCATGAGCAGACCAAGTCGTCTCTCGTACCGCGCGGCGCGCGCGCACTCCTCCTGGCCGCGAAGCGCCATGTACCAGTGGGCGAAGAGCCCCGAGTCGCGGTCGTAGATGGCGAGGCGGCGTCCCGCCTGTGCCTGGGCGAAGATCTTGCCCAGGATGGCGGTGTGGTCGTGCTGCCACGGGCCCATGCGCAACATCTCGACGGCGATGGCCCCGGCGGCGGCGGTTGCGGCAGCGACCGCGAGGAGATCGCTGTTCGATGCGGAGAGCAGCAAGGCGCCCGTCGAGCAGACGGCAGCGAGGGTGAGCACGCCGACGGACGGCCGGTTCGGGCCACGCTTCGGCGTGTTCCCCGTGGTGGTGGCAGCCTGGTCCCCGCGCCCTCGCATCACATTCCGTGTCGGAGGGCTGAGGGTTGGCGAGCATAGGCGAACGGAGCATTCAGCAGGGCAGGAACGCTGACCGGGCCGGTACGCTGACCGGGGGGCGTTTCGATACCCTGATTCACCCTGAAGCGGGGCGGTGACGGAGGCTGTCATGAGGATCGGCGCGATATTCCCGCAGCTCGAGATCGGCGCGGACGCTGTCGTGATACGCGACTACGCGCAATCGGTCGAGGGCTTGGGGTATGACCACATCCTCGTGTACGACCACGTCCTCGGGGCGCATGTCGATCGATTCGAGGGGCGCTTCCGTCCGCCGTATACGCACCAGTCCACGTTTCACGAGCCCTTTGTGCTGTTCGGATACCTGGCCGCGATCACGACGCGAGTCGAGCTGGCGACGGGCATCATCATCCTGCCGCAGCGGCAGACCGCGCTTGTGGCGAAGCAGGCGGCGGAGGTCGATGTGCTCTCGGGCGGACGGCTGCGGCTTGGCGTCGGCATCGGCTGGAACCATGTCGAATACGAGGCGCTGGGCGAACAGTTCGGTAATCGAGGACGGCGCGTGGAGGAGCAGATCGCGTTGTTGCGGCGGCTGTGGACGGAGGAACTCGTCGACTTCGATGGGAAGTATCACTCCGTGCAGCAGGCCGGCATCAACCCGCTCCCGATCCAGCGTCCGATCCCCATCTGGATGGGCGGGAGCGCGGACGCGGCGATGCGTCGAATCGCGAAGGTTGCAGACGGCTGGTATCCGCAGCAACAGGCCGGGCCGAACGGCCGGGAGGCCGTCGACCGCATGCGGAGCTATGTCGCCGAGGCCGGCCGCGACCCCAATACATTTGGCATCGAGGGGCGCATCGGCCTTCTGACAACGACGCCGGAGGAGAAGTGGGGCGAGGCGCTGCAGTGGTGGCGGGACATCGGCGCCACGCACATTTCGCTGAACACTATTGGCGCGGGGCTCGCCTCGCCGAAAGACCACATCGAGACGCTGCGCCGGTTCCGGCAGGTGGCGGGCTGATTGTGGGCGCCAGCGGCCACATGGCGCCGGACGTGGCAGCGCTCTTGGCGGAGCACGGCATCACCGCGCCCGAGGCCGTCATCGCCCACAACGGCTTTTCGGGCGCGCGCATCTCACGCCTGGAGCATGGCGGCGCCACCTACTTCCTCAAGCGGATGCGGTTTGAGGACGACTGGATCATGCGGGGCCTTGATGACAGGACCTGCCGCGAGGCCGAGTTCGCCGCGTCGTCGATTCCGGGACGCCTGCCGGCGCATGTGCGCGTCCCGTACCTGGGAGCAGCACGCGACGGCGACGGTTGGGCGGTGCTTTCACGCGACCTCTCGCACTGGGTGTTCGCGCAGGACGGCGTCGAGCAGGCTGAAACGTGGGGGGCCATCCTTGGCGCTCTCGCCGAGATGCACGCGGCGTTCCTGGCGGAGCCCCTGGCCGACGCCGGCATAGGGTGGTGTCCCTGGCGCGAGCGCATAACGTTTCTCTCCCCAAGCAGCACTGAATCGCTGGCGCGCGAAGGCATCGATTTTGGTGCGCCCGAGGGCTGGCGGGCCTTCCGGCGCGTCACCGAGCAGCGCGTCCAGAGTGTGATCTTCGGTCTGCTGGCCGATCCGGGGCCGTTGCTCCGCGTGATGGCTCAGTTGCCGGCGACGCTGGTGCATGCTGACGCGAAGATCGCGAACATGGGGCTGGAGGGCGGAACGCTCTGGCTGTTCGACTGGGCCGACGTGACGGTGGCGCCTGTCGGCCTGGAGATCGGACACCTGTTGGCCGTGAACTCGTCGCGGTTGCCGTGGGAGCACGACGACACGCTGTGCCGATACGCGGCACACCTCGAACGATGCCTGGGCTCGGCCCGCTTCTCGGAGATCGGCTGGCCGAGGCAGGTGGCGATCGCGGCGCTCAGCGGATTCATGGTGCTGGGCTGGGCGAAGGCGCGGGAGGCGGAAGCGGGTGCGCGGGAAGAGTTCGAGTGGTGGTGCGCGGAGGCGGTCCGGGCGGCTGATCTTCTGGGGCTTTAGTGCCTACAATGCGAAGCGGCGGGCTCTCCCGGCGGGATTCGGAGGAGGCAGGTATGGCGTACTTTCTTGCGAAGACAGACCCCGACACGTACTCGATCGAGGACCTGAAGCGTGACAAGCAGACCGAATGGGACGGCGTGCGTAACCCCGCCGCCGTGAACGCCATCAAGACCATGAAGCCGGGCGACACCGTTATCGTGTACCACACGGGCGGGGAGAAGGCGGTGGTCGGCCTGGCTGAGGTGATTTCTGAGCCGCGCCCGGACAAGAACGACGATCGGAGCTGGGTGGCGGACTTTAAGTACCTGAAGCACGCGAAGAAGCAGGTGACGCTGAAGGAGATCAAGGAGTCGCACAAGTTCGACGACTGGGCGCTTGTGCGGATGGGGCGGCTAAGCACGATGTCAGCGCCGGGTGCGTTCTGGACGTGGCTCCAGAAGCAGGGCGCGTTTTAGGCGACAGGTGGACAGGGGACGGACAACAGACGGCGGACAGCAGAGGTGGCGGGCACAGAAAACGACCTCGCGGAGCGCGAGGTCGTTTGCTCCCCCACGTAGACACCAGGCCCACCGGCAGCGTCGGCCGCGACCCTGACAAGCAGCGCGCCGCCGAGATCGGCCGTCATGGGAACTATCGGCATGTGAAGGCCGGATCTGACGGGGTCAGGCGCGGCGCCAATGCCAGATTGTTTCGGCGATGAGTGGCGTCCCGGGGTCGACGACGGCCAGGCCTGTGTCTTCGATGCCCCGCGCGGCAAGGTTGAACGCGTCCGGGGCGCACGTCTGGGGCTCGACACAGAATCCCCGCTCCGGCGTGTAGACGACGGCGTGCCCCATGTTCGGGGTAGAAGCGATCGTTAGCTCCAGGTCCCGCCACCGCAGGACAATTGGGCCGCGGATATCGCGATAGCAGGAGTCGAGGCGCCGCTCGCCGAGAACCGGGCCGAGGCGGAGGTCGGTTGCGCCCGAGACGGGGACGAGTCTGCCGTTCGGGATGAGGTCGGGCGCGGTCTCGTAGACCTGCGCGCCGTCGAGGCCGATCCGGGGCTCATGCCCGGGGCGCACGTCGCGGCGGAACCACGGGTGCCATCCGACGCCGCCGGGGAATGGCGCATCGCTTGTGCTGCGCAGCTCCTGGCGGAGGGTGATCTCGCCGGGCGCCAGCCGGATCTCGTGGATGGCGTGGGCGGGGAAGGGCCACGGTCCGGCGAGGTCCAGCTCCATTCGGCAGGATGTCGACGACTCTGCGGCTACTCGCCATTCGTTGAAGACGCCGCGGCCGTGAATGGCGTGCGGGCCGTCGTTGGCCGGGAGCACGTAGTCACGGCCCTGCCAGGCGAAGTGGGCGTCCGCGATTCGGCCCGGCCATGGTGTCATGGGGTAGCAGCCCCAGGCGAGAGGCTCGTCGACCAGGACTTCCGGGTCAACAGGCGCGAGAAGGAGCGGCTGCCACGCCATGCCGTCGTGGATCTCGAGCTGCAGCAGGCGGCCGCCGACATCGGGCGCGATGGTCGCTCTGGCGTCATCGCTCTGGATTGTGATGAGGCGCATCAGGCAGTGTGGCCGGTGGGGCGTGATATGGGGAGTGGTTGGCGGACTAGGATTCGAACCTAGATTCGCGGCTCCAAAGGCCGCTGTCCTACCGTTGAACGATCCGCCATCGATATCGACGTCATGGTAGCAGGGTAGGCGGAGTGCTCGCGATTGCCCGAAGCGGGCGCGCGATCCATAGTGACGCGGCGCTCGGGCCGTGTCCGGCGAGCGCCATTCCACATAACACGCGTTCAGGAGGGGTTATGCCATCATTCGCGCTGTCCGTCGAGACCGTATTCGGCGACGGCTGTATCGCAGAGCTGGGGCAGCGTGCCAAGGCGAAGGGCTACAAGCACGCGCTCATCGTGACGGACCCGGGCATCAAGGCGGCCGGGATCCTGGACTCGATCATGGCGTCCCTGGACGAGCAGGGTGTCGCGCACTCCGTCTACGACAACGTGACGCCCAACCCCACGGTGCCCGAGGTGGACGGCGGCGTTGCGGCGATGAAGGACAGCGGCGCGGACTTCGTGATAGGCGTCGGCGGGGGCAGCGCCATCGACGCCGCGAAGGGCGTGGCGATTACGGCGGCTATGGGCGGCGAGACCTCGAAGATGTACCTGTTCGGTGCGGGGACGGTGCCGTTTCCGAACCAGCGCAAGCCGCTCTTCGCGATTCCTACGACGTGCGGGACGGGAAGCGAGATCTCCCCGGCGGCGGTGATTACGGACCCGGAGACGCACTACAAGCACCTGATGCTGAACTGCACGCCGGACGTGGCGATCCTCGACCCGAACCTGGTCGCGAAGATGCCCGCTCCCATCACGGCGGCGACAGGCATGGACGCGCTAACGCACGCGATCGAGGCGTACGTGAATCCGGGGAACACGCCGTTCACCCGGATGTTTGCGACGCGCGCGATCCAGCAGATCAGCGCGCACCTGCGCCAGGCGGTGAACGGGCCGGACCGTCCGGGCGCGATCCGCCACATGCTCTACGCTGCGGACATCGCGGGACAGTCGATGTCGCAGGGGCTGGGCCAGGTGCACGGGCTCTCACACGTGGTCAGCGGACGGCTCGGCACGGCGCACGGCGTTGCGAACGCGATCCTGCTGTCGCAGGTGCTGGAGTACCACAACGAGTTTCTGGCGGACCAGTTGCTGGAGATCGCGCCGTTGATGGGCATCAACGCCCACGGCATGGCGGCGAAACAGGCGGCGAAGGAGGTCGTGGCCCAGGTGCGGGCGCTTCGCGACGAGATCAAGATCCCGTCGAAACTCAGCGACCCCAGTGTGGGGATGAAGGAGTCAGACGTGGCGCAGTTCGTCGACGATGCCCAGAAGTCGCAGGGCATCTTCATCGCGGCGCCAAAGGCGGCGACGGCGGAGGACCTGGCGGCGATCTACAAGAGCGCGCTCTAGGCGACGTTTCGCGAGAGATCCCGGGAAGGCCGGCCGCAAGGACCGGCCTTCGGCGCGGCCCAGGGGCTGCTGTCGCTCGCTGTTAAGGCGGTGGCCGTTCCGTTGATGCGCGGCGTTGTCTATGATCATCGTCGTGAAGGTGAGAGGACGAGCAGGAGGCTGGTGTTGGCACGAAGGATGATCGAGGTGCGGGAGTCGCCGATCCACGGTCGCGGCGTATTCGCCGCGAGACCTATTGCGCGTGGGACCAGGATCCTCGAGTACACGGGAGAGCGCATCTCGTGGGACGAAGCCGACCGCCGCGAGGCGCTGAAGGCCGAGGACGACACGCACACGATGCTCTTCACCGTCGACAAGAAGACGGTGATCGACGCGACGCGACGTGGCAGCGACGCGCGGTTCATCAACCACGCGTGCCTCGGCAATTGCCGGTCGTACATCGATGAGAAGCGCGTGTATATCGAGGCGCGCCGCAACATCAAGGCAGGCGAGGAGCTCTGCTACGACTAC
>JACRBR010000218.1 GCA_016213125.1 Chloroflexota bacterium
AGTGCGCATGACGTATGCGCTCCCAGCGTCACTCACGGACGACCGCAAGGGCCGCTCGGCGGAGCACGTGGACTGCGAGATCGTGACGCGGGCGAGCGTGTATCCGGGCGTGGCGCGCGTGGACATCGAGACTGAACTGGAGAACCGGGCGAAGGACCACCGGCTGCGCGTGCATTTCCCGACGGGCATCAAGGCCGACAGCTCGCACGCGGAGCAGCATTTCGGGGTAGTCGAGCGGCCCATCGGCCTGCTTGAATACGACGGGACGTGGTTGGAGACGCCGGTGGCGTTCTACCCGCAGAAATCGTTCGTCGATATCTCCGATGTGACGCGCGGGTTCGCGCTGGCGAACCGCGGGCTGCCGGAGTACGAGGCCCTGCCCGAGGCGGATGGCTCCGTGACGATTGCGCTGACGCTGCTGCGGAGCGTCGAGTGGCTGTCGAGGCAGGACCTGGCGACGCGGCACGGCCACGCAGGGCCGGGGATGCACACGCCGGGCGCGCAGATGCTGGGCCGCTGGAAGTTCCAGTATTCGCTCATCCCGCACGAGGGCGGCTGGGAGAAAGCATACCTGGAGGCGCACCGGTTCGTGCGGCCCCTGCGAGCGGTACGGGTGAGCCGTGGCAGCGGCGCGCTGCCCGCGACGGGCTCGCTGATCGAGATCGAACCGCCGGAGGTCATCCTGTCAGCGCTGAAGGTAGCGGAGGACGACGAGTCGGTGATCGCGCGGGTGTACAACATCGGCACGCAGCCGGTCGAGGCGCGGCTCTCGTTGCGACAGCCGTTCGCGCGCGTTGAGCGAGTTGACCTGAACGAGGAGAGGCCGGAGCCGATAGCCCACGAGGACAGTGCCCTCCGCCTGCCCTTGAACTCGAACGAGATCGCGACGTTGAGGTTCCGATCGGAGTGATGCATGACCTTTGACCTGAACGACCTGCCCTCCTACCGTGACCTGCCGGCGAAGGAGGGCGCTCCGACCGGCTCCTCCTGGGGGCTATTCGGGGACGACGACCAGCTCGGGACGCTGAACCTGCTGACGCCGGAGCGCGTGGCCTCGGCTGCGCGGCTGATCCGCAAGGGAGCGGTGTTCCCGCTGAATCTCCGCATCGATAAGCCCAGCCCTCCGCTCTACGGACGCGGAGCGCCGCGGCAGACGATGACGGCGGGCGCCAACGGCCGCGACGACTACCTGGACAACTTCTGGCCGCAGGCGTCCAGCCAGTGGGACAGTCTGCGCCACATCCGCCATCCGCGCGACGGCTTCTACAACCGCACGCCGGACGACGCGGTCGTCGCGGGAGGTGGCCGGCTGGGCATCGAGAACATGGCACAGCGTGGGATTGCGGGGCGTGGCGTGCTGCTGGACGTGGCCCGCCATTTCTCGGCCACCGACCGGACGCTGGATCAGAAGACCGACCAGCGCATCACGGCGGAGGACCTCGCCGCCTGCGCCAGGGCCCACAACGTCGAGATCCGCACGGGCGACATCCTGCTGATCCGCACGGGGTGGCTCACCTGGTACTTCAACACAGCCACGCCGGCCGAGCGCGAGCAGATGGCAGACCGCGTGCAGTTGCGAGCGCCCGGCCTGGCCGCCGGCGAGGAGATGGCGGCCTACCTCTGGGATCTGCACATCGCCGCGATCGCCGCCGACAACCCGGCCCTGGAGGCGTGGCCCCCGCGCGAGGATAGCGGCGGCTTCCTGCATTTCCACCTGATCCCGCTGCTCGGCATGCCCATTGGCGAGCTCTGGTGGCTGGACGCGCTAGCGGAGGACTGCGCCGGCGACCGGGTGTACGAGTTCTTCTTCACCTCGGCGCCGCTGAACGTGCCGGGCGGCGTGGGCTCGCCCCCGAACGCTCTTGCGATAAAGTAGGCGACTGGAAATTGGAAATTGGCAATTGGCAACCTGGAGGGTGCTATGGGTCTTGAAGACGCAAAGCAACGGGCGATGCGGGGCGTCGCCGCCGCTCGCGACGAGCTGGTCGAGATATCGCTCGACATACACACGCACCCGGAGCTGGCGATGAAGGAGGAACGGGCGGCGAAGCTGCTGGGCGACCGGCTGGAAGGCCAGGGTTTCGCCGTGGAGCGGGGCGCCTTCAATATCCCGACGGCCTTCCGCGCGCGCTGGGGCGAGGGCCCCGTCACCATCGCCTACCTCTGCGAGTACGACGCCCTACCGGAGATCGGGCACGCCTGCGGGCACAACCTGATTGCCACGGCCGGCATGGGCGGAGCGCTGGGGCTGAAGGCGGCGGTGTCGCCGGACCAGGTCACGCTGCTCGTGCTGGGGACGCCGGCCGAGGAGGACATCGGCGGCAAGGTGATGATGATCGAGCGCGGCGCCTTCGACGGTGTGGACGTGGCGATGATGGCGCACCCTTCGCCGTTCGACATTGCGGACCCGCCGATGTACGGGGTGGAGCAGTGCCACGTGGTGTACCGGGGCCAGGCGGCGCACGCGTCGGTGGCGCCGGAAGTCGGCGTGAACGCGCTGGACGGACTCGTGCTGGCCTACCAGGCGATGGCGCAGCTACGCCAGCACATCCGGCGGGACTCGCGAATTCACGGCATC
>JACRBR010000220.1 GCA_016213125.1 Chloroflexota bacterium
ACGCTTTTACCGCCCTCCGCACCGCGAAGAGCCTCCCCTCGCCCGGGAGGCTCTTCCATTCTCCAACGCGGCCCATGCGGATGGCCTACACTTCGCGGATGCAACCAGAACTCCTGCGGCGCGCGCTCGACGTCAACTGGCGGAACCTGGCGCTGGGCAGCGAGTCCTTCGAGGCCGAGGGCGCCGTCTTCGTGCGGAACCGGGATTTCCCCGGCATCTACGACGCGAACTTCATCTACGCTGTGGCGGCTTCGTCGCCGGATGCGATCGCGAGCCTGCTGGCGCGGGCGGCGAAGGAGTACGAGCACGCGGCCGAGCTGACGTTCCGGATCGATCCGGGCACCCCCGCGGCGTTCGAGGCGAGGCTGGGGCTTGTCGCCTACGAACGAAGCAGCTCGCTGGTGCTGTTGCTTGAGGGTCCGTTGTCGGGGACGCCGAGGAGCGCGGACATCCGGCCCATCGATAGCGAGGCCGGGTGGGACGCGTACTTCGACCTGAAGCGCGCCGACTGGCGTGACCATGCGGCGCGCGTCGGCGAAGACCCGGAGAACACGGCCGTGCCTGACGGCCTGGCGGCGACGAACCGGCTGAAGTGCCCGCCGGTGCGGTACTTCCTGGCCTATGTGGACGGGAAGCCGTGCGGATTCTTCAACGACTGGGAGGGTATCGACGGGGTGGGGCAGGTGGAGGATCTGTTCGTGCTGCCGGCGTACCGCCATCGCGGCATCGCCACGGCACTCATCCAGCACTGCGTGGCCGATGCGCGGGCTCACGGCGCGGGGCCGCTCGTCATTGTGGCGGACCCGGCGGACACGCCGAAGAATATCTACGCGGCCATGGGCTGTCGGCCGATCGCGCTGTGCAGGCAGTACGGGAAGAAGCTGTGAGGGCGCTCCCGAGCGGGCGATCAAAGAGCGCGATTAGCCGGCGCGCGAAGCATCCCGGTCGCCATGCGGCGCGCTGGTGCCATCCTCGAGCAGGCTTTCTTCGAGCAGGCGCATCGACCGCTCGCACCAGTCGATATAGGCACGCCGATACGCGTTCGCCATCTCCAGTGTCAGCGTCCAGAACAGGCCGTGACGCGGCAGGTCCAGGTACTTCACGCCCTCGCGGATCTTCTCGGTCAGGACGGTTTCGGAGAAGGCGAGCACCTTCTGCTCCTCCTCCATCTGGCGTCGCAAAAGGACGAGCATGTCCTCCACCGGGAGGTTCGCCCCGAAGAAGACCTTGATGAGGAACGGATCGCGGAGATCGGCGGTGGGCTGGGGGTTTCGGATCCAGCGTCCTAACTCGTCCCGGCCAGAGCCGGTGATCTCGTAGATCTTCTTGTTGGGCCGGGACTCCTGGACCTCGACGTGCTTGTCGACCCAGCCCTGCTCCTCGAGCGCCTTGAGCGTCGGATAGATCTGGCTGAGCTCGGCATTCCAAAAGTGCTGGACGGAGCTGTCGAAGAACTGTTTCAGCTCGTAGCCGGTCATGGGCCTGACCGTCAGAACGCCGAGGAGCGCGTGCTTGAGGGACATGCGCCGATCTTACCGCCCCGCTGCGATAGTCGCGCCGGGCTTGTTTAGCGATGGCTTCGCCACGTACGGGATCGATGGCTGCGCCTTCGCGGCCTTACCGGCGGCGCGGACGGCCCTGCGCAGCTGGCTGATGAGAACGAGATCCTCGGTCTCCAGTTCGCGCTCAATCTGTACGGCTGCTGCTATCTCCTCAGAGAAGAGCCCGTTGGGGGTTAGCATGGCATAATCCTTTCGGTCGGCGCCGGATGCGGTCGCCGCTGAACGGTGGCTGATCGTTGTCAGGCGGCGTCGAGCTTCGGCGAACCCACTGCCGGCGTCTTCGGGGCAGCCGGCTTATCGGCGGCGCGGCGCAGCTCATGCCACTGGACCAGCCACTTCTTCTGGTTCCGGTCGAACTCGCGCTGCGCCTCGATGGCGTGCACGAACTCAATTCCGGCGAAGTTCGTGAAGTCCATGACGTACCTCCCGTCGATGGGGGTGGGGCCCCCTGTGATATATCGACATTTATATATAGCTCTTTAGGGGGAAGCGTTGCAAAGGCGAATGGCCAGATTTGCAGAGGCTAACCGGCCTTTTGTGAAAGCTGTAACAAGGTGTTCATCTGGCCCGCCCGCTAGAGCCTAGAAGCGGCGGCCTATACGCTGGCGCCATGCTGAGCCTGCAGGTCATCCGGGAGCAGACGATGGCGGTCCGAAAGGCGCTGGTCGACCGCCACACGGAAGCTCCAATCGACGAGATCCTGCTCCTTGATGAGGAGCGGCGGAAGCTCCTGGGCGAGGCCGAGGGGCTGCGGGCCGAGCAGAACGTCGCCGGCAAGAAGATCGGGGCTGCCAGGGACCCGGCGGACCGGCAGGCGATGATCGACGCCATGAAGGGCGTGTCGAATCGGCTGGGGGAGGTGGAGCCCCGGCTGCGGGAGGTGGACGAGCGGTTGAACGGCCTGCTGCTGGAGGTGCCGAACATCCCCGACCCGGCGACGCCGTACGGCGAAAGCGAACACGACAACCCGGTCATCCAGCAGCACGGCGAGGAGTACCGCGACGAGTGGCGGAAGCCCCACTACGAGCTGGGGGAGGCGCTGGGCATCATCGACTTCGAGCGGGGGGCGCGGCTTTCGGGCAGCCGCTTCTACGTGCTGACGGGGGCGGGGGCGCGGCTGCAGCGGGCGCTGATCCAGTTCATGCTGGACCTGCACGTGGACCGGCACGGGTACCGGGAGCAGTACCTGCCGGCCATGGTGAAGGAAGAGACGATGTGGCACAGCGGCCAGCTGCCGAAGTTCCGCGACAACCTGTACCACGACGCCGAGGAGGACTACTGGTTCGTGCCGACGGCGGAGGTGCCGCTGACCAACATGCACGGCGGCGAGATCCTGGAGGGCGAGCAGCTGCCGCTGCACTACGTCGCGTACACGCCGTGCTTCCGGCGGGAGAAGATGAGCGCGGGGCGCGACGTGCGCGGCATCAAGCGCGGCCACCAGTTCGACAAGGTGGAGATGTACAAGTTCTGCGCGCCCGAGAAATCGGACGGGGAGCTGCAGTCGATGCTGGAGGACGCGCTGGACGTATGCCGCGAGCTGGGGCTGCACTACAGGATCGTGAGCCTGTGCACGGCGGACCTGGGGTTCAACGCGGCGCGGAC
>JACRBR010000221.1 GCA_016213125.1 Chloroflexota bacterium
CCGACATCGATAGGGTACGGCGCGAGCTTCAACGGGCTGGCGCCGCTCCTTGCGATGCTGAACTCGTGCGCTGCGGGCGTCGCCGTCGTGAACATCGACAACGGCTTTGGCGCCGGGTACATGGCGGCCAGCATCAACCGCATCGCGCTCGCCGAACGCAAGGACTGAGGCGCGGGCACAGCGGCTATACTGGATCCACGATGGTCACCACACGAAAGCCCGCGCACCGGCCGAAGAAGGCCGCACCAAAGCGACCGGCCAAGAAGCCGTTTGATCACTTCGCGTATGCAATTGAGCTCAGCAAGCGGATTCCTGAGGAGGAGCTCGCCAAGGTACCCAGGGATCTTGCGGAGAACTTCGACCATTACCACGATGGCGCACCCAAGCAGCGTTAGTGGTGCTCATATTCGTGGACTCATCGTTCTACATCGCACTCCTGTATGCCCGAGATCGCTATCACGATCGCGCCAGAGAACTTCAACACGAGCTTGCTCGACGAAGTGATCTTCGTTTCATGACGACCGAGGCGGTGCTCGTCGAAGTGCTAACGAGGCTATCGAAGTACGGCCCGCACTTCCGCAGGGTCGTTGCCGACTTTGTGTCAGGCTTGCGCGATGACCCGAGACTGACGATCGAGCCTCAGACCCATGAGATGTTCGAGTCCGGCCTGGAGATGTTCACGCGTCGACCGGACAAGAGCTACAGCATGACCGACTGCATGTCGATGGTGGTTTGCCGCGAACGCGGCATCACCGACGTCCTGACTGCTGACCACGACTTCGAGCAGGAAGGCTTCACGATCCTGCTGACCCGCCAGCGCTGAGCACGATCACACCGCCGGCCCAGGGGTCGTGCGCGCGGACGCGCGGCCGAGTTCCGTCGCCGGCGGCGCGTCGTCGATGTATTCCCGCACGATCGCCTGCCAGGGGCCTCGCGCGTGCAGGCTGCCCAGCAGTCCGGCCAGGCCGAAGTTGATGCGCGTCAGGAACACCATGCCCTCCGGCACGTTGCAATGCTGGTTGATGCGCCCGCCGATCCCGGTCGTCTGCGTGTTGTGACCGATCATCTTCGCCGCCAGCTCCGGCGTGAACGTCACCTCCTCGTCGAGGATGGGCGCCCAGTACCAGCGCATGTGGTCCCACAGCTCGTCCGTCGTGAACGGCGCGTTCGGCCGCAGGATGCCCGCGTCCTCGACGGCCGCGCGCCACTCCTCGAGATTACGGCTCATCACGGCGCGCAGAATGCGGATGAACTTCGCGATCGTCTCCTGGCTGAACTCCACCACGCAGCCGTAGTCGACGAACGCGATGCGTCCGTCGTCGCACAGCAGGTAGTTGCCGGGGTGTGGGTCGCCGTTGAACAGATGGTGCCGGTAGATCGACCCGAAGCAGTACCGGAAGATGATCTCCGCGACGCGAGTCCGCTCCTCCTGAGGGAGTTCGAGCGCGCGGGAGAATGGCTGGCCCTCGATCAGCTCCTGGGTCAGCACGTGCGGCGTCGTCAGCTCGTGGTGCACGCGCGGGACGCGGATGAAGGCGTGCCCGTCGAAGCGGTCGTGGAACTTCGTCTGCCAGTGCGCCTCCCGCACATAGTCCAGTTCGCCGAGGATGCCCTCCTTCAGATCTCGTACGATCGACCCCGCATCCAGCCCGCGCGAGAGTACGCCCACCATCGCGATGAGCATGCCCGCGTTCGACAGGTCGTGCGCGATCGCCTCCTGCACGCCGGGATACTGCACCTTCACCGCCACCCGGGCGCCGTCATGAAGCTCGGCGCGATGTACCTGACCGATGGACGCCGCGGCCAGCGGGTGGTGGTCGAAATGGCGGAAGAGCTTCTCGGGCACCAGACCGAATTCGCGTTCGATCACGCCGCGAACCAGCTCGTACGACATTGGAGGCGCATTCGCCTGCAGCGTCGCGAGCTGGGCGCGGGCCTCCTCAGGCAGCGTGCCGGACATGAGCGAGAGGATCTGGCCGAACTTCATGAAGGCGCCCTTCATGTCGCCCATCGTCCGGGTGACGTCCTCGGCCGTACGCAGCACAAACTCCTCGCGCTTGCGGCGCTTGCGATCGCCCCACGCGGCGTAGGTTCCCGCCCAGCGCACGACCGCGCGCCCGGCGAGACGCACCGGGCGCAGCGAGCGGGAGATGCGCCCGCCACGCACGTGCCGGTTGTGTGTCGTCATGCATGCATTCTGCCAGAGCGTCTGCGCACGGGCACTCAGCCCAGCGCGCGCTTCAGTTCGGCGGCTACGGATCTCGGCTGCACCCGGTCCACGCGGACGGCGTCACAGCCGACCCATGCCGCCGCCTCGCGCAGCGCGATCGCCATGTCCTCGACAGCTGACGGATCGTGGAGGTCAACGTTGCGCGCGACCAACGTTTTGCCCTCGCGCGCCGGGTCGACGTGACCGACGATGCGGCCACCCGCGAGTACCGGCATCGTGAAGTAGCCGTGCACGCGCTTCTCCTTCGGGACGTAGGGCTCGAAGAGCATGTCGTAGCCGAACAGGCGCAAGGTGCGTGCCCGGAGCGGCCCGCCACCGACGCGCGGCTCGGCCCACACCAGCGAATCGAACGGGGAGATCAGCGTCGTCCGAAATGCCCTTGGCGCGCGAGCCTTCAGGGCGTCCGCGTGAGCGAACGCCGGGTCGTCCCAGCCCTCGACCTCAACCTGCTCGAGGCCGCTCGATGCCATCGCCTCGTCGAAGAGGCGCTTGCGTTCGAGCCCGCGCCCGACGTACGACGTGAGCAGCATGTAGTAGTTGGCGATGTCGCGCGCCGTGCCGACGCCGAGCGCGCGCGCCGCCTGCTTAACGAGGTGCGCGTACGATTCCTCGACGGTGGGCCGGCGGGTCAGCAAGTCAGCGGGGATGGCGCGCTCCGGCAGGTCGTACACGCGCTTCCAGCCGCGACGCATCGTGCAGACGACGTCGCCACGGGCGCACATCAGCTCGATCGCCTGTTTCGCCTCGGACCAGTTCCACCAGCCCGCCGTCTTGCGCGCGCCCCCGGCCTCGGTCGTTGTTATGGGGCCGTCGCGCAGCCGCGCCCGGATCTCCGTCAGCACTGGCGAGTTCGCGAAGGACGGCCAGGAGCGCGCCGCCAGGTGGTCCCTCCGGAACGCAAACCAGGGATAGTCCTCGATCGGGATGATGCAGTTGGCGTGCGCGACGTACTCGAACGCGACAGCGGGCTCCGCCCAGTACCCTGCCTCGACCGTCGCACGTGGGATCGCACCAAGCCGCGCGTAAGCGACGAGCTCATGCGAGCGCGCCAGCACGGAGATAGTGTCGAGCTGTACCGCACCGGTCCGGCGCAGCACTTCGGCGACGGTCTTCGGCCGATCGGCGGTCAGCGCGAGGCCCTGCGCGCGGATCACGATTCGCCGTGCGTCGTCGATGGAGAGCTGCGCGTGCGCCTTCTTCGTGCTGGATGGTCGCGGCATCCGCAAAGTATAGTCGCGCCGCATCCGCCGGCCCGAGCGTGGCGATGCCGGTATCAGGGATTCCTGACAGCCGGTGGCAGCTGACTTGCCGACGGACCGGCGCGGCCGGCTCAGCCTAACGGCGCCGGCGGGTCGAGCGGGGGCTGCGCCGGGATCGGCGCCTGGCACGAACTCCCGTCGCGGCCGAACACCTTCTGGATGTCCTTGATGTCGATGTCCAGGTCGTGCAGCGCCGGCTCCAGGTCCAACCACTTCGAGTACAACAGCCCGCCGAAGAAGGCGCCGTAGCGCGCGGCGATCATCTGCGCGTCCGTCACGTCCACGTCGCAGTCGAGATCGAGGTCGCCCTCCAGGATCCGCACCGTCACCGCGAGGTCGCCGCACGTGGGCGTGAGGCCCCCGTTCACGCTGCTCGTGGCGGGGTGGCCGAAGACGTCCACCAGCTCGCAGCCGTTGTCCTTCACCACCGTGAGGACGCCGTTGTTGTTCCCGGGGAAGAGGTCGTTCGCGAGGTCCTCGTGCGGGACCAGGTCCAGCGATGCGAGGTCGAAGTCGCCGGTGGGGCCGAGGCTCTGGC
>JACRBR010000019.1 GCA_016213125.1 Chloroflexota bacterium
GAGAGGATGTTCTGTCGCGCCGGGCCGCCGCTGTAAGCGACGTAGAAGCGGCGCGTCTGCTGGAAGTCGGGCGGGAACGCGATGCCGAGCAGCCCCTCCTCGTTGCCCGCGCCCGGAATGATGCGGTCCTGGATGTCGAGGAACACCGTGGGCGCTTCGGACGGATCTGCCGCGCTGAAGCGCCATGCCGTGCCGCTCTGTGTGATCACGACTGCGTGATCTCTGTCGCCAGGAATGGTCGCGATCTCGATCATGCGGTCGAAGGTAAGCTGCGGGTAAGCGGCCTCGGTCGTGTAGTTGTCGGCCTCGACGTCGATTGCCGGCAGCGCGGATGTCGCCGTCGCGGCGGGCGTGTTCGTTGATTCCGTTGCGACGGTGGCCGATGGTGTGGCGCTGCCGTTATCGTCTGAGTCGCGACACGCCGAGGCCGCGAGCACGACCGCCGCAAACACCACCGCTGCAAACACCACCACCCAGATCTTCACGCCACGCCTCCGGGACTACTTCCGGACCAGCTTCTGCACCGTGTGGTCGAACGTCACCAGGTAGAGTTCGCCGGCAGGGTCCTCCGCGAACGACGCGATCTGCAGGTCGGTGTCGGCCAGCGGGATCATGGCGCCGGGGCTCTCGGCGTTGACACTCCACACGCGGCCGCTGCAGTAGTCGCCGAAGATGTACCACCCTTGCAGCTCCGGCATCTCCGCGCCGCGATAGACGTAGCCGCCCGTGACGGCGCAGCCGAACTCGTGCGTGTATTCGGCGACGGGCGCGATCGTGCCCGCTGGATCGCAGGAGGGCGCGTTGTAGCACCCGGAGCCTTCGAGGCGGTTCCAGCCGTAGTTGCCGCCCTTCACGATGATGTCGACCTCCTCGACCTGCCCTTGCCGACATCGGCTGCCCACAGCGCTCCATTTGCCCGATCGAAGGCGATGCGCCACGGGTTGCGCAGGCCGTAGGCCCAGATCTCGGGGCGCGCGCCGGGTGTGCCGACGAAGGGGTTGTCGGGCGGCACCGCGTAGCCAGCTCCGGAGACATCGATGCGCAGGATCTTGCCCAGCAGCGTGCCCAGGTTCTGGCCGTTTCCGTCCGGGTCGCCACCGCTGCCACCATCTCCGAACGCGACATAGAGATACCCATCAGGCCCGAAGGCCAGCGCGCCGCCGTTGTGGTTGGAGTGGGGCTGCCGCAGCTCGAGGAGGATCTGCTCGCTGCGCGGATCCGCCGTTGCGCCGGCGGCCGTGAAGCGGCTAATCACGCTCTTGCGCGCCTGCCCATCGGGCCGGATGGGAACATCACCCTCCCCCGTGAAGTGCACGTAGAAGCGCCCGCCGTTGTCGTAGTCGGGGGAAAACGCCAGGCCCAGCAATCCTTCCTCGCCCCCGGACTGTGGGATCAGCCGGTCGCGAAGGTCGAGGAATATCGCGGGCTCCTCTGCCGGATCGCTCGTGTTCACGCGCCAGATCACGCCCCGCTGGGTCAGGACCAGCGCGTGGGAAGGATCTCCAGGGATCCAGTGCATGCCGTCCATGAACTCGAAATCGGCCTGTGGGAATGCCGGGCGCGTCGTATAGCCGTTCGGCTGCGGGCAACCGGCGATGGTCGCGATGGCCATGGTCAGAAGGACAAGGGAGGCGATGGCGGCCGGCGTCCGGCGATGAAGGGGCATCGCTCTATACTACGCGGCGCGTCGGTCGATGGCTTCGTGACATATCGAGGAGCGCGCAGCGCGTTAATACGCCGAATCCAGGCGATGCGCACCTTTACCCTCCCTTAATCGCTGTTAATCGCGCGTTAAAGGGCCGGGCCTAGCCTGAGGGCATCTTCTGGTGGCGTAACGGAAGGCCCGGGAGGCCGGGCCGTGTTAGGAGAAGGAGTGGGAATACCCGTGAACAAGAACACATGGAGGGGCAGGAAGCTCCTGGTTGTCGCGGCGGGACTGGCCGCGTTCAGTCTGGCCTTCGCGGCCTGCGGTGGCGACGACGACGAGGGCACCACGCCGACGACGGCTCCGGGCGGCACGACTCCGGCGGCCGCATCGCCGACGAAGGCGACGGGCGGCGAGACTGACTACTCGTCGTTGAGCGGCCAGGTCGTGGTGGACGGCTCCAGCACCGTCGGCCCGATCGCTGAGGCCGCGGCCGAGGAGTTCGGCAAGGTCAGCGACGTCCAGGTATCCGTCGGCATCTCGGGCACGGGTGGCGGGTTCGAGAAGTTCTGCCGCGGCGAGACCGACATCAGCGACGCATCGCGAGCGATCAAGGACTCCGAGAAGACGGCCTGCCAAGGTGGTAGCGTGGAGTTCGTAGAGATCAAGGTCGGCATCGACGCGCTGTCGGTCGTCGTGAACCCCGACAACGACTGGGTCGACTGCCTGACATGGTCGGCGATGCGGACGATCTTCGATCAGGGTAGCGCCATCACGAACTGGAACCAGGTGGATCCAAACTACCCCGATCAGGCGCTCAAGGTGTACAGTCCTGGCGCTGACTCCGGTACGTTCGATTTCTTCACGGAAGAGATCAATGGCAAGGTTGACCAGTTCCGTAACGACAACATCGTGACCTTCAGTGAGGACGACAACGTGCTCGTGCAGGGCGTCGAGAGCGACAAGGGTGGCATCGGCTACTTCGGCTTCGCCTACTTCCAGGAAAACGAGGACAAGCTGAAAGCGCTCGGCATCGACAAGGATCAGGACAGCAAGGCGACTCCCGTGGCCGATGACAAGCGCAAGGGCTGCGTGGAGCCGGGCGACTCGACCGTGCTTGACAACAGCTACTCGCTCTCCCGGCCGCTGTTCATGTACGTCAACAAGAAGTCGCTGGCGGAGAAGCCGCAGGTGAAGGGCTACATGCAGTTCGTGCTCGAGAACTCCGACCTGGTTTCAGACGTCGGTTACGTGAAGCTGCCTGATGCGGACTACACGGCGGGACTGAACACACTCGGCGCGAACTAGCCCCGGCGTGCGGGTCGCGCTACAACTGGCCTGAATTTTCAGTGTCCCGGCGTCCGCGCAGCGCGGGCGCCGGGACTCATACGGTGGACGATCGATGGCAATCGCCGCGCGCAGCCGGCCGGACCCCGACCCCTACGCCCTCAAGGGCAACCGGACTCGCGATCTCGGCGAGCGGGTCATCCACGGCCTGCTCCTGGCGTGCGCTCTGCTGTCCGTCATCACGACGCTGGCCATCATCTACGTGCTGCTGGAGGAAACCGTCGGGTTCTTCCAGAAGGTCTCCTTCCTCGACTACGCCACGGGGACCAAGTGGTCCGCGCTCATCGAGCCGCGTTCTTTCGGCATCCTGCCGCTGGTGTGGGGCACGATCATGGTGGCCGGTATTGCCGGCGTCATCGCGATCCCGATCGGGCTGGGCGCGGCGGTGTACCTGAGTGAGTACGCGGACCAGCGCGTGCGCTCGATCCTCAAACCGACCCTGGAGATCCTGGCGGGTGTGCCGACGATCGTCTACGGCTTCTTCGCCGTGAACTGGATCACTCCGCACCTGCAGGACATCTTCGGTGATCGGGTCGGGTTCTTCAACGGCCTCAGCGCGGGCATCGTCGTGGGCATCATGGTGATCCCGATGGTGTCTTCGCTGAGCGAGGACGCCATGCACGCCGTGCCGCAGAGCCTCCGTGAAGGCGCCTATGGCCTGGGAAGCACCAAGTTCGATGTCTCGACACGCGTGGTCATACCGGCCGCGCTCTCTGGCATTGTGGCGTCATTCATCCTCGCCCTCTCACGCGCTGTCGGTGAGACGATGGCGGTGGTCCTGGCGGCCGGTTCTACGCCGAACCTGAGCCTCGATCCGTTTCAGAGCTTCCAGACGATGACAGCGTTCATCGTGCAGGTCGCCCTCGGTGATGCGCCGACGGGCTCCATCGAGTACCAGGCGTTGTTCGCCGTGGGCATGACCCTGTTCGTTATGACCCTGGCCATGAACGTCGTGAGCCAACTGCTGCTTGCCAGGTACCGGGACGTGTACCAGTGAACGCGCATCTACATACGCCGGCGCAGCCCGTGATCCTCACGTCGTCGAACCGCCAGATGACCCGCGCGTGGATCAGCCGGGCCTTCACGGGAGGGACGTTCCTCTGCACGCTGGCCGGCGTTGCGGCGCTGAGTGTGCTGCTGTACCAGGTGCTGGATGAGGGAGTCACGCGTTTGAGCGTGGACTTCCTGACGACCCTGCCTTCGCGGTTCGCCGACAGGGCTGGTTTCGAGCCGGCGATATGGGGCAGCGTCTGGGTGATGGGCATCACGGCGCTGCTGACGATCCCGATCGGCATGGGCGCCGCAATCTACCTGGAACTGTACGCGGCGAAGAACTGGCTCACGCGCTTCATCCAGATCAACATCGCGAATCTCGCCGGCGTGCCGTCGATTATCTACGGCATCCTGGGGCTGGCGCTCTTCGTCCGCGCCATGGAGCTGCAGCGGTCGGTCCTGGCCGGCGCGCTCACAATGGCGCTGCTCGTCCTGCCGATCGTCATCATCGTATCGCAGGAGGCGCTCCGGGCCGTGCCCAGCTCGCTGCGAGACGGCGCCCTGGCTCTCGGCGCGACGCGCTGGCAGACGATCCGCGGACAGATCCTGCCCGTCGCGATGCCGGGCATGCTCACAGGCGTCATCCTTGCGCTATCCCGCGCCATCGGCGAGACGGCGCCGCTGATCATGATCGGCGCCTTCCAGTACGTGCCGTTCAGCCCCGGCGGGGTCACCGACCTGCCGGACTGCGCCTCGTGGGCGGATGGCTGCCCGCTGAAGTCGCGGTTCACCGTCATGCCCGTGCAGATCTACTCGTGGGCGGCCCGGCCTCAGGAGGCGTTCCAGCAGACCGCGGCGGCCGGCATCATCGTGCTGCTCGCGGTGCTCCTCAGCCTGAACTCGGTTGCCATTGTGCTGCGGAACCGGTACCAGAGGAAGGTAAGATGGTAGTCGACAACATTGCCCGCACCCAGACGGAGCGCGACCTGACCTCTATCCCGACGATCCCGCAGTCCGAGCGTATCGCCCCCATCTCGGGCGCGGCCGTCGTCGACGTCCAGGACTTCAGCGCCTACTACGGGGCCTTCCGTGCGCTCGACGGCGTATCGATGCAGATCGCCGAGAAGAAGATCACCGCCCTCATTGGCCCATCCGGTTGCGGGAAGAGCACCCTGCTTCGCTGCATCAATCGCATGAACGACCTCGTCGATGGATTCCGCGCCGAGGGCCGCCTGACGTATCACGGCCAGGACCTCTACGACAAAGGCGTGGACGTGGTGGAGGTGCGGCGGCGCATCGGCATGGTGTTCCAGAAGCCCAATCCGTTCCCGAAGTCCATCTACGAAAACATCGCGTTCGGTCCCAAGGTCAACGGCATCAAGGGCAACATGGCCGAGATCGTCGAGCACGCCCTGCGCCAGGCTGCGCTCTGGGACGAGGTGAAGGACAAGCTCCAGCAGAGCGGGCTGGCACTCTCTGGCGGCCAGCAGCAGCGCCTCTGCATTGCCCGGGCGCTGGCCGTGCAGCCGGATGTGATCCTCATGGACGAGCCCTGCAGCGCGCTCGATCCGATCGCCACGCTAAAGATCGAGGACCTGATGCGTGAACTCGCGAAGGAGTACACGATCGTCATCGTCACCCACAACATGCAGCAGGCGGCGCGCGTCGCCGACTACACCGCGTTCCTTATGATGCGCCAGGACCGCGCCGGAGAGCTGGTGGAGTTCCGCGATACTGATGCCCTCTTCACCCGGCCCAGGGACAAGCGGACGGAAGATTACATCACGGGGCGATTCGGATAGGGGTGACCGCATGACGAGAGAGCTGTTCGAGAAGAAGCTGCGCGAGATGCAGGAGGACGTCCTGATCATGGGCAGCATGGTCGAGAAGGCAGTCCAACGCTCGATCGACTCCCTCCGCACGCGTGACGCGGCGCTCTCGAACAGCGTGGTGAGCGACGACATCGCCATCAACAAGAAGCGGTATGAGATCGAAGACAAATGCATCCACCTGATCGCGCTGCAAGCGCCCATGGCCGCCGACCTTCGCATCATCGTCTCCATCCTGTTCATCTCGAACGAACTCGAGCGCATGGCGGACCACGCCGAAGGCATCGCCAGGATTAACCTGATGCTTGGTGAGGAGGCCCTCACCGGCCCCATCGGCGACATCATGCTCATGGGCGAGAAGGGTATCGACATGCTGCGGCGCAGCCTGACCGCTTTCATCGAGCGGGACGACGCTTCAGCGCGCAGCATCTGTGACGAAGACGACGAGATCGATGCGCTGTACGACTCGTCGTATCACACGCTGATCCAGGATGTTATCCGCACCCCGCAGGACGTCGAGCGGGTAACGTACCTCATCTGGACCTGCCACAACCTGGAGCGCATCGCCGATCGCGTGACGAACATCTGCGAACGCGTGATCTTCATGGTCACGGGAGAGCTGGAGGAGATCAACGTCTCCCGCTACTGAGATCGGGGCCTCGCGGGCGGCTTACAGCATGAATACATCGTCCGCGCCTGCGCACACGGCAGCCCGAACCGTCCTCGTCGTGGAGGACGAGGCGAGCCTTGCATCCACGCTGTCGTACAACTTGCGGAAGAACGGTTTCAACGTCGTCTCCGCGTCGGACGGGCTCGAGGGCCTGCAGGTGGCCCGACGCGACCGTCCCGACGTCATCGTGCTGGACCTGATGCTGCCGAAGATGGATGGGCTGGAGGTCTGCCGCAGGATTCGGGCCGACTCCGACGTCCCGATCCTGATGCTCACAGCGAAGAGCGAGGAGTTCGACAAGGTCGTTGGCCTGGAGATGGGTGCCGACGACTACCTCACCAAGCCCTTCAGCATGCGCGAGCTGATGGCGCGCGTGCGCGCCCTGCTCCGCCGGGCAGGCGGGCGGGAGGCCGTAGACGACGCCTCGAAGATCACGATCGGTGAGATCGTGCTCGATCTTCGAGGCCGCTCGGTCCACCGCGCCGGGCGAGAAGTCCTGCTGAAGCCGAAGGAGTTCGACCTGCTGTTCTTTATCGCGAAGAACGCCGGCCAGGTCTTCAGCCGCGAGCAGCTGCTGGAGAACGTCTGGGGCTACGACTTCTTCGGCGGCAGCCGCACGGTCGATGTCCATATCCGATGGTTGCGCGAAAAGCTGGAGGAAACGCCTGCCCAGCCGCGCCATATCCTCACGGTGCGTGGTGTTGGCTACAAGTTCGTCAAGTAGAGTGCCGCGCCTCCGGGCCTTCGTCGTTGGCGCCTTCGCGCTCTACATCGCTGTCGAGGCCGTCTCGCTTCTCGTGGTACGCGTCGCTGGAGGAGGGGCGTGGGCGACGTGGATCGCGTTCTTCTTCGCCAGCACCGTGATCGCCGCGATCACGGTGATCCTGTTCGCGCCGCGGCTTCGCCGGATCGACGATCTGGCCATCGCGTCACGGAGGCTTGCCTCGGGCGAATTCGATGGACGGGTTGACGTTGGCGATGATGAGTTCGCCGGACTCGCGTCGTCGCTGAACGCGGCCGCGGAGTCGTTCGGCCGCACGGTCGGTGCCCTGACGCAGGAGCGCGCCCAGCTCGAGGCGCTGCTGAACGCCAGCAGCGACGCCACCGTCGCCGTCGATACCGAAGGCGATGTCGTCTACCTGAACGACGCCGCTCGCCACCTCTTCCCGACCATGGGCGACGACGCGACCGGGAGGCCCTTCATCCAGGTGGTGCGCGATCACGACCTGAACGAGCTGGTGATCGCGGCGGCCCGCAGCGGCGAGCGCAGCGTCCGCGTCGTCGCGTACGGGCAGGCGCAGCGATGGCTCCAGGCGACCGCAGTCCCGATCGAAGGGGCGGGCCGCTGGGCGGCGCTGTCCGTCTTTCACGACCTCACCGAGGTGCGGCGCATGGAGGGCATGCGCCGCGACTTCATCAGCAACGTCTCCCACGAACTGCGCACGCCGCTGGCGGGTATCCGCGCCGCCGCGGAGACGCTGCAGGAGGGCGCGCTGGAGGATCCGGAAGCGGCGCAGGAGTTCTTGGGCCACATCCAGCGGGAGACCGATCGCATGACCCAGCTTGTGGAGGAACTCCTGGAGTTGTCGCGCATCGAGTCCGGCGCGGCGCCGATGCACTTCGCACAGATCGACGCTTCCGCGCTGATCACCGACACCGTGCGGCGCTTCGGCCAGCAGGCGGAGCGCGCGGGATTGACGCTCGTAGCGGACGTGCCTGCGGTGCCGCTCTCCGTCATCGGGGACGCGGAGCGCCTCGAACGGGCCCTCGGCAATCTCGTTGCGAACTCATTGAAGTTCACGCCCTCCGGAGGCAGCATCACGCTGTCCGCAAACGCGACGGACGGCGAGGTCGCGATCAGCGTGAGCGACACCGGCATCGGCATCGATCAACAGGAGCAGGGCCGCGTGTTCGAGCGCTTCTACAAGGCCGACCGTGGCCGCGGGGGCGCGGGCATCGGGCTGGGCCTCGCGATCGTGAAGCACATCGCGCTAGCGCACGAAGGAACGGTGTCCGTCGAATCGCGCCCCGGCCGCGGCAGCACCTTCACGATGCGCCTTCCGCGGCGATAACCGCCGCTCTTGTCGGCGGCCTTCACCGGACTCAGGCTATCCGGGCGCGGATCTCATCGAGCGAGATGCCGTCGACCTCGATCACCTTCGTCCTGCCAGAAGCCCCAATGACGATCGTGATGCGCGAGGCCGGCACACGCAGTGTCTTTGCCAGCAGGCGCAGCAGGGCGTCGTTCGCCTTTCCATCGACGGGCGCGGAGGAAACGCGCGCGCGCAACGTCTCGCCCTCCCATCCGGTGATGGCGTCTTTGCCGGCGCGGGGTGTCAGGCGAACCGAGAAGCGCGCGGTCACGCCTTCCGCCACATCGTGTAGATCTCGCCGCCGAGGAGGTCGGCGTTCTGTGAGACGAACTGGTACTGCCAGTTGACTCGGGCCTCCGCCCTCCAGTCGTCGAAGGTGATGTCGACGAAGCCGAGGTGCTTCCAGAAGTCGTGGGCGTCGGCCGTGAACAGGTAGAGGTCCGTCGCCCCGGCCGCCTTTGCGTCCGCCATCAACTGCTCGGACAGCCGCCGCCCCAGCCCGGTTCCCCGCATGCGCTCGTCGACGACGATGCTCCGAATGACGGCGCTGGAGCCGTACATCTCGATGCCACCGCAACCGACGACCTGGGCGTCCTGCTCGCCCACGGCGAACCCGTCCAGGTACTCGGCGATGAACAGGGGCGGCAGGTTGGCCCCGGCGATCAACTCCACCATCCGGGGGATGTCTGCAGGGGCCGCGCGCCGGATCGTGACGCCGGCTATATCGCTCGTGGTCAATCTCCAACCCCCGGTTCGGGCACTTGACAACCGTGAGATAATACAACCGCTAACGAGTGACGGGCATCACCGCCCCACATGGCAAGACGGTCGGCTGGTAGCCTCCCCCGGCTACCACGGCCGTCTTGCCAACCCTACTCATTCGTAATTCTCCGTCGGCCCTGACCTTCACGGAGGGATACAACTGGTATCCCTCCTGCGCTTCCGAGGTTATACGGCGAGCACTATGATCCGCATATGGAGGAGTGGTTCCTCATGCTCGTCCAGGCGCGTACCCGCCTCGGGCTCTCGCAGGCGAGCCTGGCCGCGCGCGCGCACGTCTCCCTTGCGTCCGTTAAGGCGTACGAGCAGGGTAAGCGCCACCCCTCGCAGCCCTACCTCACGGCGCTGCTCGATGCCCTGAAGATTGAGCGCTCCGAGCGGGGGGAGATCCTCGAGGCGGCGGGGTACGCTTCTGACTGGCACCAGCTTGTCCCATCGCTGTCGGACCTCGGGTTCACGCTGGAGCAGGCGAGCGAAGAGGTCGAGCGATTGCCCTGGCCATCGTTCGTGCTGAACGAGATGTCCGAGGTCATCGTCGCGAACCAGGCGGTGCAGCGGCTCTGGGGCGTCGACCTGCGGCGCGAGTTCACCGAGGTGGCCGAACGAAACCTGCTTGCTGTCGCCAGCGCGCCGCGCTTTGCAGAACGCATCGCGAACTGGGACGAGGCCGTAGGCGCCCTGGTCGCCGTGTTCAAGGGCCATCATCGAGGCGCCGAGAGCGTCGAGAATCCCAGTCCCTATTTCAAGTCCGTGATGGACCGCTTCCTGGCCGGTGACGCCAGGTACGTGGCCCGCTTCCTCCAGCTCTGGCAGGAAGTCCCGCCAGCCGAAATCCAACTCCGCTGGCACTACCCCATCGTCTGGCAGGATCCGCTTGCCGGACGCATGACCTTTGACTGTGTCGTTAGCAACGCGAACATCAGGCAAGGGTGGGCGTTCAACGACTGGATGCCCGTCGGTGCCGGCACCTGGGCCGCGCTGCAGCGTCTGCTCGAAGGGCCGCAGCGCGGCTAAGCCGACTGGAGCTCCGTGATGATCCGCCGGGCCGTGCCTTCCTCCTCCGGCGTTCGCGCCGGCAGGGCCATGGCTGCGCGCGTGGTGACGCCGCCATAGTGCTTCAGCAGCTTTGGCACAAGTTCATCGTATGTGGCGATCGTGCAGAACTGTTCCAGCATGTCGTCCGTGATGAGCTCCGACATAGCGGCCCACTCGCCTCGCTTCGACATCTCGAACAGCCGCTCGAACACGCTGCTCCAGCCGTGTATGTCCATCACCGCGCGGTATCCTGGCGTCGACGCATAGAATGAGATCTGACGCCGTATCGGGCCGGCGTTCTTCGTCAGCTCCGATGCGTTCTTCCCGGTGATCACGAACCCCAGCCCCGCGATATCGAGATCCTTCACCGAGCGCCCCGCCTTCTTCGCGCCCTTCTCCACCTCCGGCATGATGACCTCGTGCACGTACTTCGGCGTGTTGAAGCCGTGCAGCCGCAGACCGTCGCACAGCTCGCCCGCGAGGCGGCAGTTGTAGGGGTTTACGGCGGAGATATAGACGGGGATGTGCGGGTGCTCGATGGGGCCGGGGTTGAACACCGGCGTCATCAACGTGTATTCGTACGTTTCGCCGCGGAAGTCCGCCTTCGCGCCCCGCTGCCACGAATCCCAGATGGCCCGCAGCATCACGATGTACTCGCGCAGCCGGGGGCCGGGCGGCGACGGCCACGGCGCGCCGTAACGGCGCACATTGTGGCTCTTCACCTGCGTGCCCAACCCCAGCAGGAAGCGCCCGTTCGTGAACTTCTGCAGGTCCCACGCCATCTGCGCCGTCACCATCGGGCTGCGCGGGAACGCGATCGCCACCGCCGTGCCGAGGGTGAGCTTAGTGGTGTGCTCCCCGGCGACGACGAGCGGGAAGAACGGGTCATGGCCGGTCTCCGGCGTCAGCACGCCGTCGTAGCCCAGCGCCTCCGCGCGCTTCGCGTCCTCGGCCGCCTGGCGCAGGTCCGTCGTGCTGACCATCGTCTCAAGCTTCATCGTCTCACTTCCATCACTGGCTTCGCGGTCACCGCGTAGGGTCGGGGCAATGGTACGGACGAATCGGGCAAAACGCCAAGACCGGATGAGCGCGATCCCTCCGGTATAGTTGCGGCTGGTGACGGGACGGGAGGAAGTAGTGTGGAGAAGGAGTAGGAACACCGAATGGGTAGTACTCGATGGATGGCGCTCGCGGCATTGCTGACCGCGGGCGCGCTCGTCTTCGCGGCGTGCGACGACGACAAGAAGAAGGACGACGGCAGCGGCGGGGATAAGACCCCGGCTGCAGAGAAGACAACCCCCAGCGATGGTGAAAAGACATCAGCCGTCGAACCGACCAAGGATGACGGAGACAACGGCGGTGGCGGCGACTCGGGAGAGCTGCAGAAGCTCGCCGATAAGTTCGCGGCAGCCACGTTCAAGGCCGTGTACGAGATCAGCGGTGACGGCGGCGATAGTGGTCTCACGAGCGGTGAGATCACCATTTCCAAGGATGGCAAGGACAAGATCCGCTTCGACATCAAGAGCGAGGTCGAGGGAGAGCCCTTCGAGGGTTCATTCATCCAGACCAGCACCGAGTCCTTCCTCTGCTTCTCGGGCGACGCCGCGGCGAGCCTCGGCGGCCTGCTGGGCGAGGACGCGGCCGAGGGTATCTGCGTGAAGAGCGCCCCCGATGATCCGACCAACCCGGTCGGCTCGCTCGTCGATGCGTTCGGCGACATCGACGTCGGTAACGTCGAGATCCAGGACAAGGAAGACAGGGAAATCGCCGGCGAGGACGGCACCTGCTACACCGTCCTCGACAACGACACCAACGAGACGAGCACCGCGTGCTTCAACGACGATGGCGTGCTGCTGTCAGTCGAGTCCGGCGACAGTGGCACCTTTGTCGCGAAGTCCGTTGAGGGAGATGTCAGCGACGCCGACTTCGAGCCACCGTACCCCGTGCAGGAGATCCCGGGATTGGGGCAGTAAGCGCCCAGCCGAACGGCATGAATGGCAAGAGCGCCCCCGCACATCGCGAGGGCGCTCTTCGATCTCTGGCGAACGGCGCGGTTACTGGGCGGGCTGCGCGGGTTCTACGACGCCGGCACCGCTGGAAGACGAACCGGACGACCCGGGCGCGCCTCCGCCGGTCGAAGGCGGACACTCCCGCACGTCGCCTTCCGGCTCGGTCGCTGGCTGATCGGGGGAAACACAAGGGTCGATGGGCGCGCAGGGATGCACCAGGCCCTCGGGATCGGGCTGGTCGCACGGCGCGGCGCAGGGCATCGCCGGCTCTGTCGAGCCGTTGGGAGCGGCCGGTGGCTCGCACAGCGGCGGGCAGTTCTCCGGGATCCCGGCGTACGGATCGTTGCCGAAGCAGGGATCGATGACACATGGCTCGGTCGCCGGGGGCGCGGGCTCATCGCCGCGGGTGCTCCCGCCCTCCGCCACGGCCGTCGCGTCCGGCTCGATCGTGATGGGCGTGACATCCACGGGCGGGACCTCGCAGGGCACCGGTTCCGGGCAGAAGATCGTCCCGTCGGAGGAGATCGCGCAGTCCGGTGGCAGGCATTTCATCTCGGAGCTGATGGTGCACGGATCTTCGCCCAGGCAGCCCACCCCGATGGTTCCGTTCTCCTCCGCCGGGGCCGTCAAGACCCCGCCGCCGGGCGCGTCCTCGGGCGCACCCGGCACCGGCTCAACGTCGGTCGGTGGATCGACCGGCATCGGCTGCGCGCATCCCGTATCGACGCACTGCGTCGTGATCGGTTCTGTGTCCAGCGAGTAGCAGACGCCCGAGGGCTCCGGCGCCATGCAGTCCACCGCGGGCCCGCCCACGCACGGCGTGTCGATGCACGTCCCTGCGTCTGCGGCGCACCGGGCCTGGTCGCCTTCCGGGAGGACGACCATGTCGTTGCAGTCCGGCACCTCCGCGACGCACATCGCCATCGTACCGGCCGAATCGTCTGCCGCGCGCTTCTGCTGCGTGTCAGTCTCTTGCGTCGCCTGCTTCGGGCTGCCGTCGCGGCCTCCACGCATGGCGTACGCGCCCGTGCCCGCCGCGATGGCCAGCGCGATGGCAACCACTCCAATCCCAAGCCTTGTCCACATCTTCATCGCGTTGCTCCTCTACAGAGTTATCGACCGGCGATGGGATTCAGACGGTGCAGGCCTGGAATTGGTTCCCGTGAACCCGTGCGAATTCACATGTCGAGTCCGGGTTGGAGGCGCCTTGGGGCCACGCCCGTATACTGGCCCGGTGCAAGGAAGCTCCCGCCCCCGCTCGCCCCTTGATCTTGACGTAATGATGACTGGGGCCCCGTGCCCGCGAGGGCGACGGAGGCCGCGGTCTCGATGATCAGCTCTCGTGTCGGCGCCGCGCTCGCCCTTGCATGCTCCATCCTCGCCGTCGGCCTCTCCGTCGTCGCGTTCATGTCCACCATCCGCGACGAGAAGGTGAAACCCGGCCGCTTCGTCCAGACGCGGGTGAACAGCGACTACGTCGGCGACCCCATCTTCTTTCCGGTCGACGACTTCTACATCGGCGCAGACGCCACGGGCGATTTCCACGCGTACTACGTCTATCCGCCGGGGTTCTACGGCCATATGCGCGGCTGCAAGCTGGTGTGGGACACGAACGCCGTCATCGACACGCTGAAAGGAACCCAGGGGCCGGGACTCTACATCGACCCGTGCGGCGGCGCGCGCTTCAACCGCGACGGCGAGCTCATCGCCGGGCCTGCCGACCGCGGCCTCGACTTCTTCGGTACCGAGCCCGGAGTGGAGGGCGTGATCGTCGACACGCGGACGCTGTACTGCGGCAAGAGCATCGTCGTTGAGCCGACGTTCACGCCAACGATCACGCCCACCGGTACCGTGACGCCCACGCCCACGAATACGCCGTTCCCGGTGGCGGGCCGTCCTACCGAAACGCCCTCGCCAACGAGCACGCCCACAGAGACCAGCACGATCACGCCGACGGCGACGCCCACGATCCCGTCGCCAACACCGACGCCCGAGGGCGCGAAGTGTGACCGCGTCACCGGCAGCAGCAAGCAGCGTTGACGTCCGTGAATGCACTGTAGGGCGGGCCTTCAGCCCACCCGTTCCTTATGCCGTAGGGCGGGCTTTCCAGCCCACATCAGCCCGCCTGCCGCGGTGATAACGACGGCGACGTGCGCGGATCGTCGCCCAGCATGCGCTCGTGCCGCGCGATCTCCCAGTCGGCCCAGCGATAGAGCAGGTGGCGCAGTGGCCCCAGCTTCTTCGGCAGGTCGGGATAGGTCAGGTCGCCGCGAATGATCTGCTGCAGGTAGCGCCAGAACCGGTCGTTGTACTTCAGCATCAGCACAGAGAACGCCGGCAGCCGCTGGAGGATGATCATCAGCCGCCGCGACGCCAGGATCTCCTCGGCCATCACAGCGTCCAGCCCGCGCTGGTAGCCGGAGAGGTCGTGCACGTCACCAGCGAGAAAGCGCTGCGCCTCCGCCGCGGCCAGCCGCCCGCTTACGAACGCCGCCCAGATGCCCTCACCCGAGAGCGGGTCCACCAGCGCGGCCGCATCGCCCGCCAGCATCGCGTTGCCGCGCACGACGGGCTCCCCGTCGCGCCGCAGCGGAAGCTGGTAGCCACGGTGACCTTCCAGCCGCGCTGCGTCGAGCCCGAGATAGCGCGTGTAGCGCACCAGGCGGTCGCGGAGCGTCGGCCCCACGGCCTTCCAGCCGCCGACGCCGATGTTCAGGTGGTCGCCCTTCGGGAACACCCACCCGTACCCGCCGGGGATTCCACCCAGGTCGAGCGCGATCATCCGCTCCCATCGCGCGGCAAGCGCACCGTCCAGCGGGTAGTTCGCCTCGAACGCCACCGCGTGCTCGCCCGCCGGCTTCAGCCCCAGCGCCGTCGCCGTCGGCCCGTTCACGCCGTCCGCCCCGATGAGGACGCGCGCCTCGAACACATCGCCGGACGCACGCACCAGCACGCCCCGATCGTCGAGCGTGATCTGCCCGATGGGCGAGCCGTCGCGAAAGTCCGCGCCCGCGCAGGCCGCCTGCTCGGCGAGGTACGCATCGAGCCGCGACCGTTGCGTCATGCGGGCGAGCAACGTCGGGCTGTTGCGGTCGAACATGCGGCTCATATCGGCGCTGACGCGCACGCCATAGATCTCCCGCTCGGTCACAGGGGACAGGTCGAGGTCGTTCTCGGCATCGGCGCGGAAGGTCACGCCCCCGCCGCACGGCTTCTCGCGCGGAAACTGCGCGCGGTCGAGCATGAGCACGCGCACCCCGGCCCGCGCCAGGTGGCGTGCGGCGGTGCTGCCCGCGGGCCCGGCGCCCGCGACGATCGCGTCGTAGTGCGTGGTCACGTGGACAGTGTAGGAAACGAGTACGGTTCGCGCCCGCTGCGATGCAGGCCGCGGATTAGGCGGCCCGCCGCGTAGCCGTCCGCTTGCCGTAGCGCATCGCGCCGATGGCCATCGTGGATTCCAACGTCTCCTCGCCGCCGACGGCGAGTGCCAGCACGGCCAGCCACAGGACCTGCCCCATCCAGGCCACCGCCAGCGC
>JACRBR010000215.1 GCA_016213125.1 Chloroflexota bacterium
AGGCGGAGACAACCGTCGACGTTCCGATGGCCGCGGGCGCGGTATCGCGCGAGAACCTGAATGAGGAGCACATCGAGGACTGCGTGCGCGGGCCGGACGGCGTCCGGGTGCGGGCGCGCGGGAACGAGATCGTGACGCTGCGGTTCCGCAAGCAGTAGGCCTGCATGGGAGGAGCGGTTGACATGAGCACACACGTCGTCATTTGCGGGGCGGGGTTTGGCGGGCTGGAGTTGACCGCGCGGCTTTCGGCGGCGTTCGGCAACGACATCAAGATCACCCTCATCGACAAGAACGATGCGTTCACCTTCGGCTTCTCGAAGTTCGAGCTGATGTTCGGACGCGAGACCCGCGAGGAGGTCAGTTCGTACTACAGCACCATCGCGAAGCCCGGCGTCGAGTTCCGGCAGGAGCTGATCACGTCCATCGACCCGGCGGCGCGGCGCGTTGTGACCGACAAGGGCACGTACGACGGCGACGTGCTGGTCGTCGCGCTCGGCGCGGACTACGACTTCGGCGCGACGCCCGGGTTCGTCGAAGGCGGCCACGAGTTCTACTCCGTCGCGGGCGCGATGCGGCTGCGCGACGTGCTCCCGACGGTCCACTCCGGCGACGTGGTCGTCGCCGTCATCAGCGAGCCGTTCAAGTGCCCGCCCGCCCCGTGCGAAGGCGCGATGCTGCTCGACGAGTACTTCACCGCCCGCGGCGTCCGCCCGGACATCAACATCACCGTCGTGTCGCCCTGGGGCATCCCGATCCCCGCCTCGGGTCCGGCCTCGGACGCGATCCTCGCGCGCTTCCGCGAGCGGAACATCGCGTGGGTCGGCAACCAGGGCGTGTCGTCGATCGATCCCGCCGCGAAGACCGTCCGGCTGAAGGACGGAAGCACCCTGCCATACGATCTCTTCCTCGGCATCCCCATCCATCGCGTCCCCGCCGTGGTCGAAGCGTCGGGGCTCGCCGTCGACGGATGGATCCCGGTCGATCGCTCGAACCTGGCCACGCGCTTTCCGAACGTGTACGCCGTCGGCGACGTCACGAGCGCGCCGGTGCCGAAGGCCGGCATCTTCGCCGAGAGCGCGGCGCGGGCGGTGGCGGAGCACCTCATCGTGCAGCTCCGCGAGACGGGCACGGCCAAACCCTACGACGGCGCCGGCTCCTGCTTCATCGAGTTTGGCGACCGCAAGGTGGGGCGCGTGGACGCGGACTTCCTGACCGGACCCTCGGTTGTTGCTCCGTTCACAGAGCAATCGCTGCAGGGCGCGCAGGAAAAGAAAGAGTTCGGCGCATCGCGGCGTCGGTTCTGGTTCGGAGGCTGAGGGCTGGTGAGCGCGCACGATAAAGCGATCACGCTGCACCTGGTGCGTCACGGCGAGACCGCATGGAACGCCGAGCGCCGCTTCCAGACACCGGAGGTGCCACTGAGCGATGTCGGGCGGTCGCAGGCCGCGACCGTGTCGCAGGCACTCGCCCAACTGCTGGGTGAGCGCACGAACGGCGAGGTGGCCCTGCTCTCCAGCGACTACGCGCGCACCATGGAGACCGCCTCCATCATCAGCGATCGGCTGAACCTGCCGGTCCTGCCCGAGCCGCTGCTGCGGGAGCGGAACTTTGGCGTCGCGCGCGGCCAGCTCTACGCCGACATCGGCGAAGAGACGATCGCCTCCTGGCGCGACCCCTTCGTGCGGATCGAGGGCGGAGAGAGCTGGGCCGACGTGTTCGAGCGCGTCGATGCGCTGCTCTCACGCCTCCGCGCCGAACCCCCCGCGCGTGAGCTCGTGCTCGTCACCCACGGCGGCACCATGAACGTCATGCTCCAGCGCCTCGCCGGCGCCGAGATCGATGCCTTCAAGCTCACCTCCCTCGAAAACTGCGCCCTCCGGACGGTTGAGGTAGGGATAAGGAACCTGCATTCGGGTTTCGGAACAGGAACCTGAGGCTAAGGACGCCCTCGGGGCGTCTTTTCGTTGGACAGGGTGCTTGACTCCGTGCGGGCATGGGGCGTACTATCGCCCAAACCCTCGCATTTTCCATTTCGACCCGCTGAAAGAGGAACCGATGAGCAGGATCTTCTCGGGCTGGCTGCTGCTGGCGGCGCTCGCAGTCGTGGGCATGGCGGTCGCTATCGAAGGAGGGCCGGGACGGCGGACGGCCGTAGGCTATGCGGGGGTGCCGCCGTGCACGGCGATGCCCTCGGGACTGGTCTCGTGGTGGCAGGCGAACGGCACGTACGAGGACATCGTCAGCGGGTTCGACGGCGCACCGCAGGGGAGCGTCACGCACGCGCCCGGCTACGTGGGCCAGGCGTTCACCTTCGAGCGCGACAACGCCGCGGACTACGTCGCCGTGGGGAATCCGGTCGAGCTGGCAGTGGTTCCGGCCGGCGTCACGGTGGAGGCGTGGATTAACCTCGAATCGGTTCCTTCAACCGGAGAGAGCCTGGAAGACCGTCCGTACGGCATCGCGACGAAGATAAACCACACGAATTCGGGGAACCAGTACGGGTTGCTGGTTTCGAACACCGGCGCGGGCGCCACCCTGGTGGCATCCATCGGGAATGGCGGCACGGAATCCGGACTCGCGGGCGGCACGCTGTCAACCTCGACCTGGCATCACGTTGCGACGACGTATGACACGACGACCGATATCAACAAGATCTACGTCGACGGGGTCGAGGTGGGATCACGGACGCGTGCCGGCGGCATCATCCTGACAAGCGTGTCCTTCCTGATCGGCCGGCAGGCGGGAAGCTTCCCGAGGTATTTCGACGGACTGATCGACGACGCCCGGGTCTACAACCGCGCGCTATCGGAGCCGGAGCTCGACGCGATCGTGCTGGCGGGGACAGCGGGCATGTGCAATCCGCCACCACCACCGGCCTGCATCGCGGCGCCGTCCGACCTGATCTCGTGGTGGCCGGGGAACAACTCCACCGTCGACATCGTGAGCGGACTGGACGGGACGCTGAAGAACGGGGCGACCTTCGGCACGGGCCACGTGCGCGCGGCGTTCGACCTCGAGCGCACGACAAACCAGTACGTCGAGGTGGGAAACCACCCGGCGCTGAGCACCCTCCCCAACGGCGTCACGCTCGAGGCCTGGATCAACCTCGAATCGACGCCCGCGGTGAACTCGGGGAGCGCGGGGCAGATGTACGGCATCATCACGAAGTGGGGGCAGACGGTCGCGGGAGATGCATACGGGATGTATGCCGCGAACGTCAGCGGGACGGTGCGCATCCTGGGCGGGATTGGGATCGGCGGCACCGCGTCGCCGGAATTCCACGGTGGAACGTTGATCCCGGGAACATGGCACCACGTCGCGATGACGTATGACACCGCAACGGACGTGAATAAGCTCTACGTCGATGGCATCGAAGTGGCGAGCCGCATCCGGGCGGGCGGCATCAACGTGTCGACCAGGAAGACGTTGATCGGGCGCGAGGACTCGACTGTGCCGCGGAACTTCGACGGGCGCATAGATGACGCGCGGATCTACGGCCGGGCGCTGAGCGGCGCGGAGCTGAGTGCCCTGCACGCGGCCGGCGCCGGGGGCGTATGCTCGGGGCCGGGTTCGATCACCATCCGCAAAGAGACGGAGCCGGATGGCTCGGCGCAGACGTTCGACTTCACCGGCGACGTGGTGGGGACGATCGGTGATGGCGCAACGTTGACGTCGGGGCCGGTGGCCGCCGGGACCTACACGGTGGTCGAGACGCTGCCCGCGTCACCATGGCAGCTGCAGTCGATCGTGTGCGACGACTCGGACTCGACAGGGAGCCTCGCGACGCGGACGGCCACCATCAATGTCGGGGCTGGCGAAGACGTGGAGTGCGTGTTCACGAACGCCATACCACCACTCCTGCCGCCGGACTGGCTGACGACGGACAACCGCTGGTGCAAGTCCCCAAACCCGGATATCTGGGTACCCGTGGCGACGACGCCCTGCGGAGGCCTCACGCAGGCGCTCCCGTTCGGATCCGTCACTAACGTGGACGGCGCGGCGAAGCTGGCGCGGGGGGTCGGCCGCGCATTCCCGTACTACTGGACCGGCGACGCATTCTTCCCGGCGAGCGGCGACTTCGTGATGACGCTGCGGATGAAGTACGACAGCCTGCAGCCGCATGGAACGGGCGTGCGGTTCTTCAAGTGGGACGACGCGACGCCAACCGGCTCGAACTCTCCCTACTGGGGTGGTGCGCAGAGCTGCCCGAGCTGGGGTGTGTGGGGCGGGGGCGGCGGCGCAAGCTACTCGTTCGCGGGCACGGCGCTGGGCCTGAGTTCGCCGACGACCTACCACACCTTCAAGATGGAGTACATCGATAGCGCGAATCCGGCCGGCGGGCAGTACCTGCTGTTTGTTGACGGCGTGCTGCGCATCGGCCCGGTGAGGACCACAGTGCGCGCGAACCGCGCATGGGCCGGCAACCCGGTGTTCACGACCTGGGCTTCACTGGACTGGACCGACTTCACGATCCAGGCGCTATCGGCGACGCAGCCCGCACTCTTCGACGGCAACAACAACAGCATCGACGACCGGAGCGAGACGTTCGCGCCGACGAACGTCGCGGCGAACACGCAGGTCGATACGGATTCGGACGGGATGCCCGACCACTGCGATCCTTCGACGACGCCGCCCCCGCCCGGAACAATCGTCATCAGGAAGGAGACCATCCCGGA
>JACRBR010000222.1 GCA_016213125.1 Chloroflexota bacterium
GCAGCACCGCCGCCATCTCGTCCCCGCCGATCCGGTACGTCTCCCCCAGCTCGCCGATCCTCTCGCGCACGCAGCCGCCCAGCCCCTCGATCAGCCGGTCGCCCGCCGCGTGCCCGAACAGGTCGTTCACCAGTTTGAAGTCGTCGATGTCCAGCACCGCGACTGCCAGCGGCTCCCCGGTGCGCACCGCATCCCCGATGAACCGCTCCAGGTCTTCGTGGAACGCCCGGTGGTTCCCCAGCCCCGTCAGGTGATCCCGCATCGCCGCGTCCTGGAAATGCGTCACCTGTTCCTCCAGGTGTTCGCCGCGCGCAACCTGCGAGTCATACAGCTGCTGCAGATCGTCGAGCAGCGCTCGCGTCACCTCCGGCGCGATCACCGCGTGCCCCGCCATCGCCGCCGCCATCGTCGCCAGCAGCTTCTCCGTGCCGGATCCCTTCAGCACGTAGCTCTTCGCTCCCGATGCGATCATGTCCCGCACCAGGCTGATGTCCTGGTACGCCGTGTGCGCGATCACCACCGTCCCCGGCGAAACCGCCCCGATCTGACGCGTCGCCTCGATGCCGTCCATCCGCGGCATCCGGATGTCCATGATGGCCAGGTCCGGCTGCGTCTCCCTCGCCCGGTCGATCGCCTCGACGCCGTCCGCCGCCTCCCCCACGACCTCGTATTCGCCGCTCGCCTCCAGCAACTCCGCCAGCGCCTCGCGCGTCTCCGTCACATCATCAATAACCAGTACCTTCGGCGTCATGCGGCCTCCCTGGTCGCTTCAGCTGTCACCGGCACGCGCACCCGCAGCAGCGTCCCATTCTCGGGCGACGACTCCCACTCACTCGCGCCGCCCAGCATGTCGATCCGCTCTCTGATCCCCAGCAGGCCGAAGTGTCCCGGCTCCGTGTCCTCCGTCGCCGCCCGGACATCGAACCCGGTGCCGTTGTCCTGCACCCATGCGCACAGCTCGCCGCGGTCCTCCTCGAACCCCACCACCACCTTCGCCGCCGAGGCGTGCTTCCGCACGTTCGTCAGCGCTTCCTGCAGCACCCGGTACAGCATCGACTCCGTCGACGCCGGTGGCCGCTGCGTGATCACACCCCGCACCTCCACCCGCACCCCCGCATCGCGCATCAACCCCACCCCCAGGTCTCGCACCGCCTCCACCAGCCCCCGCTCCTCCAGCGAGGGCGGCCGCAGGTTCATCATCAGTTCCCGTAGCCCCTGCACCTCGTGCGAGAGCGTCGCCTCCACCTCACCCAGGATCTTCTCCGCCCGCGCCGTGTCTCCACGTCCCGCGAACTTCCGCGCCGCCCCGATGCGCGTCGCCAGGAAGCTCAGCGCCTGCACCGGGCCGTCGTGCAACTCCAGCGTCAGCCGGTGCCGCTCCTCCTCCTGCGCCCGCACCACCATGTCCAGCAGCGACCGCCGCGCTTCGCTCGCGTGGCCCAGCTCCCGGTACAGCCGCATGTTCTCCGCCAGCGTCATGAACTGCCGCACCACCACCAGCCCCACCACGACCGCCGTACCGAACAGCAGCACCGCCTCGGCCCCGTGCGTCGCGATACGCGTCACCGTCGTCAAAACGATCGCCAGTCCCACGACATACGGCGCCACCAGTCCTGCCATAGACTGGCGCCGCACCCGCTGCTCCGTGATGTCCTCCGCCGGCAGCACAAAGCAGCCCGCCATCAACCCGTACGAGAGGATGTAGCCCACGTCCGTCGGGTTGGCGGTGCTGTCGTATCCCACCGTCGAGACCAGGTACGTGTACACGCTGTCCGTCACGCCCAGCACGACTGCCGAGAGCATCAGAAGGAGGGTGCGTTGCGGGATTCGTCCGCCGCCCGCATACAGCGCCACCACCGTTAGCCCCACCAGCCCCAGATCGAACACCGGGTATCCCATCGCGACGGCCGCGTCCCGCGCCGAGTACCCGCTATCACCCACGATCGGGGCGAGAATGAACGTCCAGCTGATCGACCCCGCGGCCGCCATGATGATCGCCGCATCGATCAGCCACCTTGTGTCGCGCATCCGCGATCGCGGGAACGCCAGGATCCCGATCCCGGCCAGGAACCCGATGTACCCAGCGTAGTACAGCACGTCCGTGAACCCGGGAAACGGCGGATCGGCGTCGAACCGCACGTTGTAGTACGTGTACGTCAGATCTGCCGCCGCCCACGTCGCCAGCAAACCGGTGAGCGCGACCCACCCGGCCCGCTCCAGGCCCCGCGTCCGCATCACCGGCACGAACGAAAGCAGCAGCGTCGCGATCGGCGCCACCTGGTAGACGTAGTAGCTCAGGAACTCCAGGTACCGCTCCGGCGGCTCCGCAACGATCACGGCCGCATACACGACCGCCATGGCGACGCCCGCCGCCACCACGGCCACCGCCGCCCCGCGCCCCCGGTTCGCTTCCCGCCCACCCGCCGCCGGTACCCGCACA
>JACRBR010000017.1 GCA_016213125.1 Chloroflexota bacterium
AATTCCGCGCCGCATCGGCGGCGGATCCGGGCTTGATGGAAGTTGACTATCAGTGCGGCGCGGCGCTCGAGTCACTGGGGCGCCGGGAGGAGGCAGGGATGCGCTATCGCCGGGCGCTGGACCTTGACCCGCATGATGAACGGGCGAGGAGGGGACTGGAGCGACTGTCGAGAATGCAGCCCGGGGGGGCGGGTCTCGACCCATGATCATCCGCATGGGCGGCGATCGCGCCGCGGCTCAGCGCGTGACGGATAGCGCGATCAATAACAACTTGAAATCTTCGAAATAGACAGAATGAACAAGATGAACAGGATGGAGATGTCCCGAGTTCTTGGCCGCGGGATTCCGTCCATCCTGTTCATCCTGTAAATCCTGTCCATACATAAAATACATGTTCAATTCATTCTTGAGGGTCGCCTAACTTCGTGCCGCGTCGGGTGCGCGGATGTCGGTGAGGGGAACCTCCATCTCGAAGGCGCCGACGGCGACGATGGCGATCTGGCGATGCAGTTGCAGCCGGACGAGCCTGCCCACCTGCTCGAAGCTGGCGACGTACACCTGCTCGCCGCCCTTCAATGCTGACAGCCACTTGGACCACTGCTCGTAGGCTTCGCGCTCCAGTTGCAGTTCGATCTGCTTCTCCTCGAAATCCTTACGGGCGCGGTCGGCTTCAAGACTCGCCTGGCGCGCGGCTTTCAGCGCTTCCTCGGCGTCGCGGCGTGAGCTCAGCGTGCCGCGGATGGCCTTGTCGAGCGCGCGGTTGCGATCGTCGAGATGATGCCGCGCCTGGTGGACCAGCCTCCCGTTCATGCCGAGGCGCTCCGCGATGATGATCGCGTTGCTGTTGCCCGGCTCGCCCATGAGCAGGCGATACGTGGGGCGGAGCGTCTGGACGTCGAACTCGACCGAGGCATTGTCCACCCTCGGGCGCGTGTAGGCCACGGCTTTCAGCGCCGAGAGGTGCGTGGTGACGACGACGTGCGCGCCGAGGTCGAGCAGCTCCTCGATGACCGTGCGCCCGATAGCCGCACCCTCGTCCGGGTCCGTGCCCGCGCCAAGCTCGTCGATGAGCACCAGCGACCCTCTGCCGCTCTTGCGCAGAATGGCGAGCTGGTTGGACATGTGCGAGCTGAAGGTGGAGAGGGATTGCTGAAGGTTCTGCTCGTCGCCGATGTCCACGAAGACGTCGCGGTACACGGGCAGCCGCGAACCTTCGGCGACGGGGATGGGCAGCCCGGACTGCGCCATGAGGACAAGCAGTCCGAGCGTCTTCAGCGCGACCGTCTTCCCGCCGGTATTGGGACCGGTGATGACCATCGCGTCAAAGTCGATGCCGATGCGGATGTCGATGGGCATGACTTCCTTGCGCGGATGACCATCGGGATGCGTCTCGAAGAGGTCCAGCAGGACGGGGTGCCGCGCGGCGATGAGGTCCAGTTGGCCCGTGGCGTCCACGGTGGGATACGTGCAGCGATGGTGCTTGGCGTAGGCCCACTTGGCGCGGTTGAGGTCGAGCAGGCCGATGGCCTGAAGCGTCGAAAGGATGCCCTTCGCCTCCCGATGCACGAGGCGGCTCAGCTCGCGGAGAATGCGGGTGATCTCCTTCTTCTCCTCTTCTTTGAGGGAGATGATGGTGTTGTTGATTTCGACGACCTCCGTCGGTTCGACGAAGAGCGTGGCGCCGGAATCGGAGGTGCGGTGAATGATGCCGGCGATGCGCCCGCGATGCTCGGAGCGCAGGGGCAGGACGACGCGATCGTGGTGAAAGGTGGTGCCGGCATATTGGAGCATCTTGACGGTGGTGGTCTGGCGCAGGATGCGATCGAAGGTCACGTTGATCCGATCGTGCGCTTCCTCGATCGTGCGGCGGATGGAGCGCAGTTTCGAGCTGGCGTGGTCGAGCACCTGGCCGCGGGCGTCGATCTGCTCTCGAATCTCCCGCGCCAGGGCGCTGTAATCGGTGATGCGTTCGCCCAGGGACTTGAGCCGGGCGAACTTGGCGTCCAAGCGGTGAAACCAGAGGCACAGTTCAGAGGTGGCTTGCAGTGTGTCGGAGACCCTCGCCAGGGCGTCGCCTTCCAGCGGGGTGGGCTGTGCCGTGGCGTGGATTTCCGTGCGTACGTCGAACACTCCGCCCATCGGCGGCGGGCCAATCTCGTCCGCGGCGTCATGGAACTCGCGCCCCAGGTCGAGCCACTGCCGAACCGTGGCCTCGTTGGCGGAAGGCAGGATGGCCCTCGCCAGGTGTTTGCCGAGCGAGCAGGCGCAACAGGAGGCCAGCCGATCGCGCACATGCTCGAAATTCAGTTTGCCCAGGGTTTCGTGCTTCACGCGGCGCGTACCAGACCTTTCAGGGGATGCCATTCGGAATCGGGCTTGTACTGGCCGCCAAGGGGGTGGACAAGCGCAGCAAGCCGCCTAAGAGCAATAACGCGGTCGTACAGGAGTGAAGGTCGGCGCG
>JACRBR010000216.1 GCA_016213125.1 Chloroflexota bacterium
GAAGGCCTTCCTGTCGCGGCCCTTTGGGGAACGGCACTCAATGTAGAACAGCAGCGGCTCTACGCAACGCGAGAGCACGGCAACACGGGAGTCTGGCGGATGGACATTGCCAGTCCGATTTCGACGGACACAATCGATCCTGGGCTAGGAACACGCGATATCGTGTTCGATCCCGTCACGTGCAAACTCTTCGTAGCCGCGCACGAAGCAAGCGAAGTCTGGATAGGTTCAGATGCGATTGCACCGAACGACTGTGACGGTGATGGGCGCGGCGACCCGCAACAGATCCTGCACCGCGGGCCTTCGAACACAGACATCACGAAGGACAACTGTCCCCGCGTGGCGAACCCGTCGCAACTGAACACCGATGGCAACTTCGTCGATAGCTCGCCGCCGCTCCTGGCCAGCAACGACGACAAGACCTGGCCCAACAGCGACATGTTCGGCGATGAGTGCGACCCGGACGACGACAACGACGGCATACCCGATACGGACGAAGGCTCGGGGGCGGCTTGTGGAGGGATCGTCACCGACCCTTTGGATCCGGACAGTGATAGCGACAATAACGCGGATGGCATCGACGACGACGACCGCATTCTCGACGGCGCCGAGTGCGCCCTGGGCACGAACCCGATGGACTTCACAAGCAAGCCCACCGCCGCGATGTGCGGTTCCAGCCTGGACGCCGACGGCGACAAGGTGTCCGACCGCGCCGAGTTCTGCGGGTACAACACCACGACCGGTAGCACCGACACCGACGGCGATATCGCCCTCGATGGCGCAAAGGACGGGTGCGAGGCGACGTCGCTCAACGGCGACCGCGTCGTGAACTCCGGCGATCAGCTTCTGATGGTGTTCGAGATCATCCGCGAGCCAACGCCAACGGAACGCTTGATCAGCTACGACATCAACAAGGACGGCGCGGTGAACTCCGGCGACCAGCTCATCATCGCCGGCTTCATCAGCCCCTCGGGGCAGTGCCCCTGAGATACAACACCCGTTATGAACCCAAGCGATGCGCCGTGATAATGATATTGCTATATTGCCGAACTGATGGACTGGGCAGCGATCAAGAAAGAACTCCTCAGCGATCCGCAGACGAAACGCGAGTACCAGGCGCTCGCGTTCGAACACGAGCTCGCCCGTTCGATTATTCGCCGCCGCCTGGAGAAAGGCCTGACCCAGCGCCAACTCGCGGCGCGCGCCGGCACGAAGCAGCCCGCCATATCCCGCCTGGAAAGCGGCGCCAGCAAGCCCTCCCTCACCCTCCTTGAGCGCGTCGCCGATGCCCTCGACGCCAACGTGGTTGTCCGCATCGAACCCCGCCCCTCCCGCCGCCGCCCGACGGCCTCCCGCAAGTAATCGTTGCAGGCGGCCACACACTCACCCTACGTCCACACCGCCACCACCACCGCGTCCGCCGGGTTCGACGCATCGAACACCGCCACCGCTACCTTCCGCCCCGCCGTCATCTCCCCCGACGCGATCCCCCGGCTCACCGGCACCGTCCGCAGCCACTGCGCCAGCGAGCCCGTCAGTTGCACCGTCGCCGTGTACGAGGCCCCGTCGAACGCCTTCAGCACCCCGCTCCGCACATCCATAACCCTCCTCCTCGAACATCAACGCCACCGACGACCGACGACCGACGACCACGCCCCTACATCACTCCCAGCTCGATCTCCTGCTCGTACACCGCCTTCATGCGGTCGTACCGCCACCTGATCCCCGCCACCCGCCGCTTGATCGCGCCCGCCGAGATGAACGCGTCCGCAAGCTCCACCGCGTCCAGCAGCTCCAGGCCGCAGTGCGGCGGCGCGATGATGCGGCCCGCCGGCGCATCCAGCGCCCGCTGCCGCAGGTGCGCCGCCACCGTCGCCGCCGCGGCGCTGCCCGTGGCGCTCGTGACGTCGCGCTGCTGCACCCGCACGCCGAGGCCCGCCGCCGCGCTCGCAAAGTCGATCGCCTCGCCGAACGCGCCCGACCCGAACGCCTGCGCCTCCGACACCACGGCCGGCTCCACCAGCAGCCGCACGTCGCGCAGCGGATGATCCGCGCCGAAGGTGTAGTCGCTCGCCGCCGACGGCAGCGGCTCCGTGATCTGCGCCGACGCCAGCGGTCGCGGACGGATGCGGTCCGCCAGGAACGCCAGCGCCTGCCGCACCGCCTCGAAGCCCGAGGTGCCTGTCGCCACCGTGAACTTCGGCGTCACGCTCGTCGCCCGCGACGACACGCCCGACGACGAGAGCTGCAGCCCCGCCCGCGAGAACGCGCGGATCAGCACCGTCAGGTAGCTGTCCGACGTGTGCACCACCTGCGCGCGCTGCACGTTCCGCCGCAGCGCCTCCCACACGCCCTCGACATGCAACCGCAGCACCGAGACGCCGCCCGACCGCCGGTGCTCGTATCCGGCGATCCACAGGTCCTGCATGCGCGAGGCCTGCAACCCCGAGGCCGTCCGGTATCCGCACGACACCGCCACCAGGTTCCCGATGGCTATCGGCATCGGAGGTCCAGCGTAGGCCCCACCGCTGTTGTCCAGGTCGATGTGCCCGCCCGTCGATCCGCCGCGCTCGTCGATTTCGACGGCGAGCACGTTCGCGGTGAGCGTCATCAGCGCCTGCGACTGCGATGCGCGGTACACGGCGTCCGGCGCCGTCTCGTACACGTAGCCGCTGCCACCCGTGTCCGCCGCCAGCGCCAGTCCCTCCGCGCCGCCGTAGTTCACCGGGATCGGCGTCCGTAGCGCGAAGGCGCCGCCGGCATACAGCAGCGCCGGGTGCAGCCACGTGCGGTACACCCGCGTCGCCCCGCCGGTGAACGCGTCCGCCTCCACGAAGACGATGCGGTACGTATCGGTGAAGACGATGGACGGCGCCTTGTACGTCACCTGCGCATCGGACTCCGCCTGCTGCTGCGCGAGCAGCGTGCCCCACGTGTTCGCCGGCACGTCGTTCCCGTCGCCGTACACGATGGTCCACAGCGATGGCTTCAGCGTCGTCGCCTCCACCCCCGTCACCACGATGTCCCAGTCGAACCCGTACGCCATCGCAATGCCGTTCAGGCTGCTGAACCCCGGCGAGGCCGTCGACGCGGACCCGAAGCTCCCCGAGGTGCGCTTGATGATCGCGATGCTCGTCCCCGCGGCCCACGCGATCGCCAGGTCGCCGCTGCTGTTCTTGTACGCCACGGCGAGATCGCTGACCGAGGCGGCGGCGGTCGTCACCGCGACTTCGCTCGCGTACGTCGCGCCGTTGTCGGTCGACTCGCGCAGCTTGATGCCGGTGCCCGCCGCATCGACGTACACAACAGCCACGCGCGCGCCCTTCGCCGCGCAGGCCACCTGCGCCCCCATGCCCGTCGCCAGATTCGCCCACGCGTTCCACGGCCCCGCCGCCGGGTTCGTCACCCGCTGCTGCTTCACCGCGCCCGACTCCATCCGCACGCGCGTGACGCTCCCGTCGCCCGCCACCGCGCAGTCGTGCTTCGCGATGGTCTGCGCCGTCCCGTCGATCTGCGCGAAGTCGAGCCGCCGGATCCCCCGCACGCTGTTCTCGACGGCCACGTCCACATGCGGCTCCCCCGAAGCCGCCTTCTGCGCCGCCAACAGTGCCGAAGAAAGCGTCCGCATAAGTCCCCTGTCCCTTGTCCCCTTGCCCCCTGCCCCTGTCGTCTGTCGTCTGTTGCCTGCTGCCTGCTGCCTGCTGTCTGTCCCCTGTCCACTGTCCACTGTCAACGACTACGGCCCGTACGCCCGATCCTGCCGCCGCGGCGCCGGCGCGTCCGTCGAGTACAACCGCCGCATCCGCACCAGCCCCTGGTGGCCGATGCGCCCCATCGCCCGGTTGAAGTCCCGCAGCCGCGATTCCCCGAACGCCTTGTACCGGCCCCAGACGTCCTCGCCGCCGGTGTTGATGCGGTTCGTCGCGAACGACGTCCAGTCCAGCGCCGCATATGCCGCCGCCCCCAGCGCGATCACGTCCTCGTGCGCCGCCGGGATGGTCGACGACGACGCGTCCAGCGTGTGCACCTTCGTCCAGTACACGTTCACGTCCTCCACGCCCGACGGCGCGTTCTGGATGTCCATCGTCAGGATCCCCTGCCACTGCGAGAACGGAACGTAGCGCGGCGGGAACTGCCCCGTTGGCCACTCCAGCGCGTCGATCGTGACGACGCTGGTGAACGAAGCGATGCTGAGATCGCGCGATCCCATAGTCGTCGTCAGCACCGACTTCTGCTCCAGCGGCGTGTACTGGCTGTACTCCGTCACCGCCCGCGAGATATGCCGGTCGAGCACGGCGTCCGTCCAGCGATAGGCGCTGCTGTCCTCGTCGTGCAGGTCCTGGCGCACGCGCCCGCGAATCGTGGCGATGGTGGTAGGCATGGCGTTGGCTCCTCCCTCTCAGCTCTTGACCGCTATCGATGATCCGGTGGTGCGGCCGTCTCCGGCCGCTCGGACGATTCCGGCCGCTCGACCCCCACAAGGCGCTCGACGGGCGCCGCCCGCGCCTCGTGATCGCCCAACACGCCACCTCCATCGTTCCCTGATATGGGCGCTGGCTCGGCGGCCACGTACGTCACCCGCAACCGCGGCCGCGCCGGCGACTCCAGGTTCGCCTGGTACGCGACCCACTGCGACTGCGCCGGCGCTTCGTCCACGGCCTTCAGCCGCAGCAGCACCCTCCCTCCGCGGTTCGCCATCGCGTCCGTCACGTACGCCGCCATCCCCGCGATGATCTGCTCGCCCGCCAGCGAAGGCGACGTGAAAGCGACAGCTGCGGGCGGTGTTGCCACATCACCGCCCGCCAATGTCCAGTTCGAGCCAACCTTGAAGCGCGTCCAGTCCGCCGCCGTGTAGTCCCAGTCCCCGCGTGAGATCCGCTCGATCGTCGCGGACCAGCCCGCCGGCCCCGCAACGGTGATGGTGTCCAGCAGCAGCTC
>JACRBR010000217.1 GCA_016213125.1 Chloroflexota bacterium
AGCGTGGTGAACGGGTAGTCGGCGATCTTCGGTTGCGCGCGGGAAACGGCGGTCAGCAGTGTTGACTTGCCAGCGTTGGGCAGGCCCACGAGACCGACATCCGACAGCAGCTTGAGCTCCAACTCGATGGAGATCTCCTCCCCGCGCTGGCCCGTTTCCGAGATGTGCGGCCCCTGGTTGCTGGGCGTAGCAAAGTGCGTGTTCCCGCGGCCACCCTTACCGCCCGCCGCGATCTGTAGACGGGCCCCCTCCTCCGTCAGCTCCCCGAGAACTTCACCCGTCTCGGCGCTCCGCGCGATCGTCCCGGGTGGAACGCGCAGTTCCAGGTCCGCGCCGTTTCTCCCGTGCTTCTTCGAGGCGGCGCCATTTCCACCCCCGTCGGCCTTGTACAACTTCTTGTATCGAAACTGGCCGAGCCCATTCACCGCGTGATCTGCCACAAGGATCACGTCACCGCCTCGGCCACCGTCCCCACCATCGGGGCCGCCGCGAGGCACGTACTTCTCTCGCCGGAAGCTGATGAGACCATGCCCACCATCTCCGGCTTTGACGCGAATGCGGGCAGAATCGATCAATGGGTGAGGTTCCTATCAGGGATTTCCATGATCAATATAGAGCAGGGGAATCCGTGGGAATTGCGGGTTTTGAAGCTAGCGACCGATGATTAAGCAGGGGTTGCCCACTGGCCGTCATGACATATGTTAAGTGAAGTCTGGCAGTTGCGTTGACTTCTTGGGGTAGAATAGCGGACGTGCTGACTGCCGGGGTGCAGTAACCAACGGAGCCCACCTTGTGTGGGCTTTGTGATGGCAATGCAGGGGGACGGGGTCCCGATAGCAGGAGGCAGGGAGCAATCAAGGGCACGCTCAGCCCGCGCTCGTTTAAGGACACTCGGGCGCGACTCCAGGGCAGGACGATCCATACCCCGCATCACGCGCGGCACCGGCACCGGCCATACATTCACGGCCTCGTGCTTCTCTTCATCGTCGCTGCTGTCCTGTACGCAACCGTCTCAAACTCGCCATTCTCGTCCGACCGAAAAGCATTCGCCGCGCCGGTAAACGGGCTCTCCATGCCGGCAACCAGCGCGAGCGCCCCGGCGCAGATCCAGAGCCAGGCGGTGCTGAGACCCTCCACCATCAACCAGACCATCCGGCAGGAGCAGCCGGCGCTCGCCGCGCCCGCGGCGCCCGACCTGCAGGCGTTTGCCGCCCCGGCTGAGCCAACGGCGACCGCAACGGCTGAACCGATCGCTAACCAGGAGGATGCCGTCGTTCGGGCGGCAGCCGAGGCTCCGCCTCCCATCCTGCCTGCCTACCAGGTCTACCAGGCGCAGGAGGGTGACTCCGTCTACGCCGTGGCCGAGAAGTTTGGGATCCTGCCCGAGTACATCATCGCCAACAACGCCGAACTGGCCGCGACGGAGTTCATGAGCCTGGGTCAGTCGATCATCATCCCGGCGGGGAACGGCATCCTCCATGAAGTCCGTTACGGCGAGACGCTCAGCGACATCTCCGCCCGTTACGACGTGAATGTAGACGACATCACCGGGTTTGCCGGGAACGGCATTGCCGACCCAAACAGCGTGTTGGAGACCCAAACGGTGTTTGTCCCCAACGCGACGATCCTGCCGGCGGTGCCGTTCGAGGATCCGGTCGCGGACGGTTCGGCCGATACAGGAGACGGAACCACGGAAGACGGGCCTGGCGATGGCTCGGATTCGGGCGATGGAGCCGTGGTCGACACGGGTCCGGCCTCCAGCGCGGGCCTGGTCTGGCCGGTGGTCGGCCCGATCTCGAGCCCGTATGGTCCTTCACACCCCCTTGGAATCGACGTCGACGGCTACAACCTGGGCGGTGCGGCGATCGTCGCGGCCACCAGCGGAACCGTAGTCTTCGCGGGTGGGAATGCCTGCTGCTCCTACGGCCTCTACGTGGTGATCCAGAGCCCAGAGGGGATAGAGACGCTGTACGCCCACCTCAGCTCGATCGACGTCGTTCAGGGCCAGACGGTATCGCAGGGCGAAGCCATCGGGGTCATCGGCGATACGGGATACTCGACGGGCGTGCACCTGCACTTCGAGGTCATCGATAACGGCGTGCGCCAGAACCCGCTGGCGTACTTGCCGTAAGTAGCGCTGGAGCGCGTAGACATACAGGAGGGCGGACAACAGTCCGCCCTCTCGGTTTGTGCGATGGCCCCGTTGTCAGCGCTTGTAGTCCAGGACGAGGACCTGCGTCTCTTCCGGCAAGGTGCTGCGGGTAACCGCAATCTTCGCGTGATGCTCGCCCGGCTTCATACCCATCTCCTTCAGGAAGCGGTCGACCGGATCGAGCTTGTACTTGTCCGTGTCCGTCTGGAAGTGCATGGGAATGACGAGCCTGGGCTCGAGGAGGTTCACCGTCTCGGCGGCCGGAGGGCCATCCAGCGCATCGCCGCCGCCAACCGGGACCAGCAGGATGTCGATCGCGCCCATCTCCTCCACCTGGTCGGACGTGGGCACGTGGCCAATGCCGCCGAGGTGGCCGATCCGGACATCCTCCAACTCGATGACGTAGGACACGTTGCGCCCCGCCGTCTTGTCCTTGCCGCGCCACGTCGTGACCCCGACGACTGAAGCGCCGGCGATCTCGAACTCCCCGGGGCCGTTGATGACCCGGGGGTCGCCGGCGATCGCCCCGACGGCGTTGTGCGCCGGGTCGTCACAACTGACCGTGACCAGATCCGCGGTAGGGCGCCCCAGGCTGTAGCCGGACGTCTTATCTACGGGGTCTGTGACGACGGTGGCTTCCTTCGCGCGGATTCGGAAGCATCCATGTCCAAGCCAGGTGATCTCCATCGGAGAGCAATGTAGCAGGTCGCGGGACAGGGGACAGGGGACAGGGGACAGGGGACAGCGAAGGGCGAAGAGCAAAAGGCAAAGAGCAAGCGGGGAAGTCGAACAGGCAGCAGGCAGCAGAAGGTACGGCCGACTACAGAAGTTGCTGGACGTGGCGGGCGATGGCGAGGGCGGCGGTCATGCCCGGCGACTCGATACCGCCCAGGTGCACGTAGGGGCCGTCCCGCCAAATGAGGAAGTCGGCCTGGGGGCCGCCGGGAGCCTGCAATTTCGGCCGGTAGCCGACCTGGCCCGGGGCAAGATCATCCTCAAGAAGTGACGGCAGGTAGCGGCTCGCGGCCGCGTGGAAAGCAGCGCGGCGGGTGCCATCGGCTCTGTAGTCGAGCACCGTGCTGTCGTCCAGCCACTCCGTGTCGGGGCCGAGGTGCACCAGCCCATCGATGTCGAGCGTGACGTGCACGCCCAACCCGCCCTTAGCGTGCTCGGGCACGGGGTAGACCAGGTGCCTGATGGCCCGCGCCTTCTCCGGCGTGACGATGTCGTAGTAGCGGCCCTTGTTCACGGCTTGCCGCAGCCGCGGCGTGCGGTCGTCGCCGTCGAGCGGATAGCCCAGCATGTGGGCGATGGCCGGGGCCCCATGGCCGGCGCTGTTGATGAGCGTTTCCGCGGTGACCGTCGTCTCCTCCCCGTCCGGACCGCGCATGGTGAGCCGGAAGCCGCCTTCGGCGCGTTCGATCGCCGTGACATCGTGCTTGAGGGCGATCCAGGCTCCGCGCTCCGTCGCGGCCGCGGCGAACGACGCCATGAGACCGAGCTGGTCCACAACGCCACTCGAACCGGACCACAGAGCGGCAACGGAACGCACGGATGGCTCGAGTTCGCGCAGCCGGGCGGGATCGGCAATGCGCTCGATGGCGCCAACCTCGTTCGAGGCCGCCTGCCCGGCGACGGCGTCCAGGGCGTCCAGGTCGGTGCCGTCAACGGCGATGATCAGCTTGCCGAGACGGTTGATGCGAACGCTGTGGGCCCCGCACCACTCGTACGTCAGCGCGTTACCCTCCAGGCAGAGCGTGTGCTTCAGCGATCCGGTCGGGTAGTAGATGCCAGCGTGCACCACGCCGCTGTTGTGCGAGCTCGTTTCGTACCCGTAGCCGGCGTTGCGGTCGATGACGGCAACCTGGCGTGTTCCAGCCAGCTGCTGGGCCAGCGCCAGGCCGACGACCCCGGCCCCGATGATGGCGATCTCCGCATCCATGTGCGGAGAGTATGGGGGCAAACCACAAACGGCGAAACGCACGGCGGAAGGCGGCGCTGCGTTTGTCCATGCGCGGAGGCTGTGCCAGAGTGCTGGCAGGAGGGAGATTCGATGGCGCAGACGCAATCGTTCGACGTGACGTCGGGCGTCGACCTGCAAGAGGTCGACAACGCCGTGAACCAGGCCAAGAAAGAGATCCTGCAGCGGTACGACTTCAAGGGGCAGAAGGCGGAGCTCGAGTACGACCGCAAAGAAGGGACGCTGACGCTGACCGCGTCGGACGAGTACTACCTGAACGCCATGTGGCAGGTGATCCGCGAGCGAATGGTCAGCCGGAAGGTATCCATCAAGAACCTCGACCGCGGGAAGCTGGAGCCGGCGACGGGCGGCGCCGTGCGCCAGGTCGTAAAGCTGAAGCAGGGCATCTCGCAGGAGACGTGCCGCGCCATCGTGAAACTGCTGAAGGACCAGAAGCTGAAGAAGGTGCAGGCGGCGATCCAGGGTGATTCCGTGCGGATCTCGTCGCCGTCAAGGGACGAGCTGCAGGATGTGATGGCGCTGCTGAAACAGCAGGACTACGACGTGGAGTTGCAGTTCGGGAACTACCGCGGTTAGCCGTCCGGTTCGTCCCGCTGCTCCCGCAGCAGCGTCTCGATATCGGCGATGATGGAGCCGGCCTCCGGCAGTTCGGCCTGGGGCTGCTGGGCCAGTTGAGCGCCGCCGCCCTGCGCGTCGTACCGCTCCTCCAGTGCCCGGATCTGCTGCTGGATCTCGCTGTTGTCGCGCACCGCCAGCGACACCTGGCGCTCGAACTCCTCCGCGACGATGCGGAGCTCGCTGAGGTTCAGGTGCAGCTCCAGCGCTTCGTCCAGCGCGTCGAGGATGCCGAAGGCCGTCTTCGGGTTTGGGGTGGAGCCCAGGTAGTAGGGTGTCGCCGCCCAGACGCTCGCCGTTGGTATCTCTGCCCGCCTCGCCGCGTCATGCAGCACGCCCACTATGCCCGTCGGCCCTTCGTAGCTGGACCGGCCGATGTTGCGCGATGCCAGCTTAGACTGCACGCCGGTGTCGGTGCTGAAACCGGTGAGTGGCACGGGTCGTGTATGCACGGCGTCCGTGACGAGCGATCCGAGGGTCACGAGGCGGCGGGCGCCAAGCGAGCGCGCCAGCCGGACGATTTCGCCGCAGTAGCTCCGCCACTTCAGGTTCGGCTCGACGCCGAGCATCAGCACGGCCGCGGGCGAAGAGCCGCTGCCCGCGAAGGCGTAGAACTCATTCTTCGGCCAGGCCAGCTCGCGCTCAGCGCCGTTTACGATGCGGATGGTCGGGCGCGTGTCGGTGAAGCTGTAGTACTCCTCCGCATCCAGGTGCGCGAACGAATGGGCCTTCCAGGAGTCGATGAGGTAGCGCACCGCCGTCGTCGCCGACTGGCCCGCGTCGTTCCAGCCGGAGAACGCGGCGATGACGTTCGGCCGGTCCAGTTCGGGAAGCTGCTCGATCTCCATGGATTCAGCCTAGAGCGACGCGCGGCCGAAGTCCAACCGGAATCGTCGGTGAGCGACCGTCAGGGATGCCCGGCCCTACCAGGGGCGAAGCTCCCCATCGTCGAAGCAGGAAGACGGGGAGAGCTGCATCCGGAGGAACATATCGCTGTAGGCGGCGACGGGCGCGGCGTGGGCCGACCAGTGGTCGCGTTCGGCCTCGGGCAGCGCATACAGGAGGGCGTGCCATGAGGCGTGGATGGTGGTTTCGCCGGGAGAGATGCCGAAATCGATCGTAAATCCACCCTGCTTGCGAACCCGCCCGACGGTGTTCGTGCGCATCACCTGACAGGCGTTATCGGCGCGGTACCGGTCGAGCACGGTGACGTCGAAGCCAACCTGTAGTAGCGCGGGATCGCCGGCCTTTAGGGCTCGCTGCTGGGTAACCCTCAGGAAGTCCGACATGCCGTGAGTTCTCAGTCGTCAGTTTTCAGTCGTCAGTCGAGCGTGGTACCGCGTGTCTGAACAAGCGACAGGGGCGCGGCCTGATGCGCCCCCTGCGATGCAGACGGCTACCTCTCGATCGGCACGTCGATGAGGGAGCCGTATTCGGTCCAGGAACCGTCGTAGTTCCTGACGTTCGGGAACTCCAGCAGGTGCTTCAACGCAAACCATGTGTGCGACGATCGCTCGCCAATTCGGCAGTAGGCGATGACGTCCTTGTCCTTCGACACGCCTTTCGTGCCGTAGAGGTGCTGGAGTTCCTCTTTCGACTTGAAGGTGCCGTCCTCGCGCACAGCCTGCGCCCACGGGACGTTGGCGGCGCCGGGGATGTGGCCCATGCGCTGGGCGGTCTCCGGCAGCCCCGGAGGCGCCATGATCTCGCCGTTGTACTCCGCGGGCGAGCGCACGTCGACGAGTGCGTTCTTGGCGTTGCCCAGGGCCTGGATGACATCATCGCGGCGTGCGCGGAGCGCCTTGTTCGGCGCGGACGCCTTGTAGGTGGCCCTCGCCGGCGAAGGCACGTCCTTCGTCATCGGGCGATTCTCCTCCGCCCACTTCTTGCGGCCGCCGTCCATCAGCTTCGCGCCCTTGTTGCCGTACATCTCCAGCACCCAGAACGCGTAGGCGGCGAACCAGTTGTTGTTGTCGCCGTACAGGACGATCGTGTCGTCGTTTGAGACGCCGGCGTTGCCGAGCAGTTGCTCGAGGTCCTGCTGGCTGATGATGTCGCGCCGGATCTGGTCCTGGAGCTGGCTGGTCCAGTTGAAGCCGACCGCGCCGGCGATGTGGCCTTCGTCGTAGGCAGTCGTATCGACATCGACCTCGACCAGCTTGACCTTCGGGTTGGTGAGGTTGTCGGCGACCCACTGGGTGGTGACGAGAACGTCGGAAGCCATGGTGCATGCTCCTTGCTGTGCGCTCCGGGGAGTGGCGGTTTCAAGTGTGGTTCGTGGCGCTGAAGGGGTTGCGATCCCGCGCGCTCATTCTAGAGTTAGTGGTTCAACAACGTCAACGAAAGCCTCAGCGGAGGCCCTCAGCGCAGGCCCTCAGCGCAGGCCCTCAGCGCAGGCCGCCCTGCAGCGACCAGTTGGACGCCAGGAGGGCTGCGAGCAGCAGGATGAAGAGGGAGAGGGCCAGCGTGGCCATCGATGTCATCATCGAGTAGCGCCGCACCTGGGCGATCTCCGCCTCGGGCGCGTTGCGTTCCATCAACTCCTGGAGGCGCCGCCCGAAGACGAAGCCGTGCGCGGCCGTGAGCAGGACCACCACGATGGCGAGCGTCATCTTGATGTTCAGCACCATGAAGTAACGCTTGAAGTCCATCAGGCCGTCGTCCTGGGCCTGATAGAAGTTGTAGAACCCGGTGAGAATGACGAGGCCCAGGGCAATACCGCCCAGCATGCCGAAGCCGCGCGTGATCTGCCGCGTGAGATCCTGGCGAAGCTTCGCATCGCCGACCGTGCGAAGTGCGGGCAGGGCGACCGCGGCCAGGAACACCTGCGGCCCCACGAACACCACCGCGCCGACGATGTGGAGCCAGAGGATGATCGCGTCAAACATCGCCCCGAGTGTACGCGTGCAGCGGCTGAGCGCCAAGGGATCCCACGGATGGAACGGAGCGCTCCGACGGCGGTTCTGCCCGCGGGCGGTTATGCTGAAAGCGCTCCCGGAGAGAGGCGCCCGTTGTTCCGAATCCGACTCGCCCCGCTGCTGCTGTGCGCTGCCGTACTAACCACCGCGGCAGGCTGCGGCTCCGTGTTCGGCGGGGAGAACCCAACGCCCACAGCAACCGCGATCCCACCCACACCGACTCCGGAGATTCCCGACCTTACCGTCTTTCGCGGCTTCCTGTATCCGCTGGAAGGCGGTTGCCTGCCCGAAGGCGACCAGCTTATGCCCAACGCCCCACGCGAGTACCGCGGCGGCGTGCATGAAGGCGTGGACTTCTACAGCTACGACAACTGCGCCACGATCGTGGAGGGCACTCCCGTGATCTCGGCCAAAGATGGCGTGGTGCTTCGCGTCGACCGAGACTATCATCCGCTGACCCTCGAGGAGCTGAACGCGGCCGACGTGCGCATCGCCGCAGGCGAGACAAGTGACCCCGATATCCTCGACCTGTTCCGCGGTCGCCAGGTGTGGATCGACCACGGCAAAGGGATCGTGACGCGGTATGCGCACCTGGGTGGTGTGGCGCCGGATATCGCGGAGGGCCAGCGCGTGGCCGCGGGCACCGTTATCGGCTACGTCGGTGACAGCGGGACGCCGGAATCGATCTCCAACCCCGGGACCGAGATCCACCTGCACTGGGAGGTCCGCGCAGGCGACACCTTTCTAGGCGCGGGGTTGCCGCCTGAAGAGGTGCGCGCTGTGTACCAGAAGCTGTTCGAGCCGTTGCCGTGAGCCCGCAGAACGACGTGCCTCTCGACGAAGTATCCGGTATCGAAGAACGCCCGCAGAATCGGCGTGAGTGGTCCGGCGTCGCGCGCAGCCTCGCGCTCCCGCTGCTCATCGTCGCGACGATCGTGGGCGTGCTGTTCTACGTCGAACGGCGGCGGGACGGCGATGGAAGCGCCGACTCCGGTGCATATGGCACCGTAGAGCTGCCGGAGACGCTGAATCCCACCGGAACGTCGCCGTCCAGCGACCTCGGCCGCGTCGCTCCCGACTTCCTGCTACAGACACCGGACGGTGGAGAGCTGCGGCTCAGCGATCTGCGAGGCAAACCCCTGCTGGTGAACTTCTGGGCATCGTGGTGCACACCCTGCCGGGAGGAGATGCCGCGCATCGTCAAGGCGTACGACGGCGGCGGTGGCGCATTCACCGTCGTGGCGGTCGACCTGCAGGAGAATGCCCGTCAGGTGTCGGACTTCGCGCGCGACTTCGGGATGACGTTTCCGGTTGTCATCGACCGCACGGGCGAGGTGGGCCGGACCTGGCGTATTGGTGGGCCGGTCGAAGGTATCCCCTCGTCCTACTTCATCGACGCCGGCGGTGTTGTGCGCGGGCGCGTCTTCGGGCCGATGTCGGACGAGGTGCTGGCGGAGAACCTGCGGCTCGCCGGGGTGGAGTGAGGCCTAATCATCAACTCCCGGCTGGAGATGTTTTGGCAGTAGCCGCGTGGCGACCTCGAGTAGTCCCCTTCCGTTGGGCAAGAAGACGTGCTCGGAGCCGGTGGTTGTGCACAGTACCAGCGCGCGCGCACCAGTTGGAAGCGCCATCGGGATGAAGGGTTGCATAACCTTCGTCTTGGACGAGCCGATTTCGTCATACGTCAGGACGAACGGTGCACGAAGTATCCCGAAGGGCCACGACATGCGTCCGCGATTGGGTGTGTAGATCACCCTCCGGTCGGTGAAGTGTAAGCAGCCCTTCTGAGCCTCTCGTTTACCTGTGAGAAGCCACACCTCGGCCCACCCTCGCTCAGCTTCATCATCCTCCAGGGCGAATCGCTCAAACCAGGGCATGCCGCCCTGAAGTTCGCCTTTTCGAGGCCTGCCCGTGATCACGTATATGGACATGCCAGCGAAGGATCCGACCAGCAAGAGCGCGAGGATTGCAAACGCGACGTAGTCCATGACGGTGGCTACTTACGGCCGATGGTGAGGTAGGCAATGGCTGACGGCACCGTCCCGGGGTCCAGTACGGCCCGCGTATCGAGCACCGCCCGCAGGCCCGGGAACGATGCGAGGTCGAGGTCGTGGTACTGCCGATGCCACGCCTGCACTACCAGCGCATCGCACGCGAGCGGCCACGAAGGCGGCGGTTCCAGGCCGACGGCGCGGATCTCGCTGTCCGAAAACAGCGGGTCGTGGACGTACGTGGTTGCGCCGCGCGCTATGAGCGCGTTCGCCAGCCCAAAGGCGCTGCTGTGGCGTGACTCCCTCACCCCCGCGCGATACGCGAGGCCAAGGACGACGACCGTCGTGCCCTCGAGGGTCCCCAGCGCCTGCGCGAGCCGGTCGATGGCGTAGTGCGCCATGCCGTTGTTGATTCGGCGCGCCGTGGCCGCTAGCTCCGTCTCGAGGGGCGGCCGAACGTCCGCCGTCTCTGGCTCCATCAGGAAGTACGGGTACACGGGGATGCAGTGCCCGCCGACGCCCGGTCCGGGCGCGTGGACGTGCGAGTACGGCTGCGTGTTGGCCGCGGCGATCGCACCCAGAGTATCGAGGCCAAGCGCATCGCCAATGAGGGCAAACTCGTTCGCCAGCGCGATGTTCACGTCGCGGTAGGTTGTCTCGACGAGCTTGCTGAACTCGGCGGTCTCGGCGTCGCGCACGGGGAGGATCTCCGCATCGAGCATCTGATGGTAGAACTCGGCGGCGCGTGCGGTGCTGTTGGCATCGATGCCGCCTACGATCTTCGGGTAGCGCTGCAGGTCGAGGAGCACGCTGCCCGACGAGACGCGCTCCGGGCTGAAGGCAAGCGCGAAGTCCATGCCCGGCGTCATGCCGGTAGTGGAGGCGACCCGAGCGCTGACCCGGGTGCGCGTGGTCCCGACCGGAACGGTCGTCTCTACGATGACCAGCGCCCCGCGCTTCAGGTGCGGTGCAAGCGCATCGACAGCGGCGTCGAGCGCGCCGAAATCGGGCCGCTGGGTGGCGTCGATGTCCACTGGCACGATGAAGACGACGACGTCGGCGCCCCCGGCGGCTTGGCGCGGGTCGGTCGTCGCGCGCAGGTGCTGGCTCACCACCAGCCCGGGGATCTTCTCGTCGAGGCCGGGCTCGCCGTGCAGCGGGTTGCGTCCGTCGTTGATGACGGCGCAGCGCTCGGCGCTGATGTCGTAGCCGGCGACGCGCGCGCCCTTCGAGCCGAACTGCACCGCCAGCGGCACGCCGATCTTCCCCATGCCCGCGATGCAGACCGCTGGAGCGGTCACGATGCCTCCGCCGGTAGGGGCAGATCTACGCCATGGCCGCTGTTCGCAGCGCGGATCAGCGCCTCTGCCGCGCGCATCGCCGCCAGCCCATCCTCGGCGGTGACGGCGACGGCGGAGCCGGTACGGACAGCCCCAACGAATGCCTCGAGCTCCACGCGGAGTGGCTCCCGCTTCTCGATGGCGATCTCCGTCCGGGGGCCTTGGGCCACGCCTTTGCCGTGGTGGGCAGCCCATGCGGGATCGTCGGTCGGCGCGGCCTGCGGGTTCTCGAAGAAGGTCAGCTCTCGCGCCAGGTAGTCCACCACGAACATGCCCCGCTCGCCGAGCACCGTCAGCTCGCGGATCTTCGTTGGGGTCAGCCAGTTGACGTCCAGGACGCCGACCACGCCGTTGGCGAAGCGCAGCACGCCCGCCAGCATGTCCTCGTGCTCGGTGGCGATGCGCTGCTCCGTCTCGGCCTGCACGCGGATGACCTCGGAGCCGAGGAGAAAGCGCATCACGTCGATATCGTGCGGCGCCAGGTCCAGCACGACGCCGACGTCGCGCACGCGGTGCGGGAAGGGGCCGAGGCGGCGGGCGTGGACCTGATACACGCGGCCGAGCTCACCGGCGTCGAGCCGGCGCTTGAGCTCGATGACGGCCGGGTTGAAGCGCTCGATGTGGCCCACCGTGAGCGGAACGCCCGCCGCCGCGGCGAGATCGCGAAGACGTTCGCCCTCCTCGAGGGTGGCGGCCAACGGTTTTTCCACGAGGAGGGGGATTCTGCGCTCGATGA